>CANRXB010000041.1 GCA_947643715.1 uncultured bacterium | reverse complement strand
CCCCCCCCCCCCCCCGGGGGCGGGGGGGCCCGGGGGGGCGCCACACAGCCCCACTCCAAAAAAAAAGCCCCGGCCCATCCGCGCCGGTCCTTTTGAGCGACCACCGACGAGCGTGTGCCCAGCCTATGCCAAGGCATCCCTCGCCATCATCTGACGGCCGCTATCTTATGTCCCATCCTGATGGGACCGCTTGGCTGCGTCCCCGCCGGCTGGATCGTGCCCGCAGCACTCACACCAGCTCTTTTTTGATCTCGAAGCGGTTCACGATCCCTTTCAAGAGCTTGGCCTGGCCTGAGAGCTCCTGGCTCGCCGCCGCGCTCTCCTCGGAAGTGGCGGAGTTGGTCTGCACCACGTCCGAGATCTGTTCGATCCCCAAAGTCACCTGGGCGATGGATTCCGCCTGTTCCTGAGATGCTCTCGAGATCTCATGCACCAGCTTCGCCGCTTCTTCGGAAGCCACCACGATACGTCCGATCGACGAAGCGGTCTCATTCGCGATGCCTGTCCCCTCGCGCACCGCCCGAACGGTGGCATCGATGAGGGAGGCGGTGTTCTTGGACGCTTCCGCCGATTTGCTCGCCAGATTGCGGACCTCGTCAGCCACCACAGCGAAGCCTTTTCCCGCCGAACCGGCCCTGGCTGCTTCAACGGCCGCATTCAGAGCGAGGATATTGGTCTGGAACGCGATATCCTCTATGGTCTTGATGATCTTGCTGATCTCGGAAGCGGAGTCATTGATCTGATTCATCGCAGTGGTCATCTGCTCCATCTGCTCTTTCCCCTGCTCCAGTTCCGTGGCCGTAGTCATGGCTTGCTCGCTGGCCATCTTCGCGTTCTCCGCGTTGCTTGCCACATGGTCATGTATCTCACTGATCGTGGCGGCCAGCTCCTCCACCGAGGATGCCTGCTGCGTAGCTCCCTGGGCCAGAGACTGAGCGCTGCTGGCCAACTGGTCCGAACCGATGGCCACCTGCATGGCGCTGACGTCCAATTTCCGCAGCGTGTCGTTCAATGTGTCGATGGTATGCTGGAAGGAAACTTTGATCGGGGCGAAATCCCCCACATATTCCATGTCCATCTCCGATCTGAGGTTGCCTCTGTCGAGCTCAGCCAGGGAGGCGGATATATCCACTATGTAATCCCGCCAAGTCTGCACGGTCTTCGACAGGGCCCTGGTCAGCTCGCCCACCTCGTCCTCAGATCTGTAGATATGGACATCGTCCTTGAGATTCCCCAGGCTCAACTCCTTCAGCCGCTCGGACGCCTCTTTGATGGGATCCGACATCTGCTTGGCGATCACAGAGATCACGCAGATGCCCGCCACAAAAACGGCCACGCCAGCGGCAAATATGATCAGCAGGGACAAGCGGCTGGACCTGTTGCACTCGTCCAGCTCGTCCTGGATGATCGGCAGCATGTCCTCCTCATAGTTCCCCGTCCCGATATACCAGCCATAAGGCTCGAACTTCTGGACGAAGCCCCTCTTGGCCTTGGCTTCCACTTCACCCGGTTTGGCGAAATAGAAATCGATGAATCCTCCGTCCGGCTTATCGCCGGCCGCGATGGTGTCCTGTACGAAATAGTTCCCCTTCTCGTCCACGGAATAATAGCGGTTCGTGCCTTCTACCTCCGGCTTGATGTGTACTGCATTGGTACCGTCCGCCATATCGGCCCAAAAATATCCGGCCCCGTCGTTGTATCTGGTGGAACGGACGATATCCTTGGCGTTCTCCATGGCCTCTTCCTCTGAGATCTGACCGGCCAGGTATTTGTCATATTCCGCCTGCAGCACCCCGATCATGCACTCCACCTGGCTCTGGATGATCTGATCCAGCTTTTCCTTCTCGGCAACGATCACTTTGTCATAAGCGATCCTCAAAGATATATTGGACAGCAACGAAAGCAAAAACACCGCCAAAAATATAAGGATACCAATGCTCAAGATCAATTTCCCGCGCAGCTTCAGTTTCATTCCAAAAACTCCTCTCTCGTTCTCGCACTCTACATCTTTACTTCTATATAAACTTCCTGGGATATTCTTTCGAGAGTGCAGATCAAAAAGAAGAGAGTCGATGGGCCGAGCCGTATCATTTTGATCGGTGCTATCTAGAAAATAGGCCAGGATACTTACAAAAGGGATCTTGACATACAGCGACCCGGTCCTTTTTGATAGATATCGCACAAAACAGGCGATGATGCAACGCCGTTTATTTGATTATAATCCATAACGCCCCAAAAGTCTATAGCTTGATTTGGATTTTATTTGAAATACATCTTTTTATTTCCTGGGAAAACACGAGTCCTTCCCGCAGTTTGGCGGGGACAAGGGTATCCGAGGCCGCGATCCTTGGCACGATCCCCATCTCCAAAGCATGGTTTTCCAGGTAGAGCTGGGACGGAAGTACCGCATGGATCCATGGAAGCCGCTTTCCGAGCTGCTGGAAAGGCGTTCCGAGGTAGTGGCGCTGTAAGCGCATAAGGCCCAGGGGCGTCAGCGACCGGGCCGCTGGCCGCCGGTGGCGACCGAGCCGACAGGCGAGACCCCCAGCAGGCATTTTCGTGTGCCCAGGCGATCGTTTTAGACCTATTGACAAAGCGGCCTCTCCGTGTTATCATCCTTGTTATATAATTCAAGTTATCAAAAGGAGGGGTCCAAAAATGCCGCCAAAGGCAAGGATCACGAAAGATATGGTCATCGACGCCGCATTCGAGGTCGCGCGGAAAGCAGGCGCGGAAAATATCAATGCAAGGACGGTATCCGAAAAGCTGAACTGCTCCACACAGCCGGTCATGTACCACTTTGCAACGATCGAGGAATTGAAAAAGGCCGCTTATGCAAAGGCGGACCAGTTCCATACCGGATATCTGATGGATGTAGGACCGCATGACATACTGTTAGGTATCGGGCTGAATTATATCCGCTTTGCAGTGGAAGAACCGCATTTGTTTCGCTTTCTGTTTCAATCCGGTCTTTCCGCTAAAAACAGTTTGCTTGAGATGGTGGATTCCGAAGAGCTCATACCCGTGATCTCCGCCATGCAGGAGGCCATGAGCTTGGATATCGAGCAAACGAAAGAAGTTTTCGTTACGCTCGCTCTGTTCGTCCATGGATATGCCAGCATCATCCTCAATGATTCCTTGGAGTATGATGAAAAAACGATCGCGGTACATTTGGAGCGAGTATATACCGGTGCGATATCAACGATACAGGAGCAGACGAAATGAAAAAGCTATACGAGAAAAGCGAGCTGACCTTTGCGCTGGTCTGCATCGCGGCCTATTGTGTCCTGCAATCTCTGGCAAATCCGCTCGACCGAACGATCGGTGTCCCATACTCCGCGAGTGCCATACTCTGCGCGTTGCAGGCTGTGTTCCTTTGGTCGTTCCTCAGACAGAACGGCCTGTTCCAGCGGTACGGACTTTGCAGATCCTCCGTTCCCGGCAAACAGTTCCTCTATCACATCCCGCTGCTCATCCTAATGACACGAAACTTCTGGAATGGGATCGCCATCAATCTGCCTTTGAGCGGGATGATATGCTACATCGTCTGTATGCTCTGTGTCGGCTTTGTGGAGGAAGTCATCTTCCGCGGACTTTTATTCAAGGCGCTGGAAAAGGACAACGTGGATACCGCCATCGTTATTTCCAGCGTCACCTTTGGCCTGGGGCACCTGCTGAACCTGATCAACGGCAGCGGCATGGGGCTTGCGGAAAACCTGTTCCAAGTGACCGGGGCCATCGCGATCGGCTTTCTGTTCGTCGTTCTTTTTCATCGTGGCGAGAGCCTCTATCCCTGCGTCATCGCTCATGCTGTCATCAACATCACCAGCGCTTTTGCAAATGTGGATGGCCTGACGATGGAGCGGCGTATGATATTCCACGTGATATCGATCGCCATCACTGCCGGATATATTTTCGTGCTCGATCGGACGCTCCCCAAAAAGCCAAGGACGAACGGAAATGTCGATGTGGATGGATGATTTGGCGGACCTTCCCGACGGATCTCTTGCTTGCGCCACCGCAAAACGTCATGATGGAATTGCAAACGGCGAGGCGCTCTGATATAATGACGAAAAAGGTCCACGGCGGAACGTACGCTTTGCCGGAGACCATCCACGAAGGAGCATCGTCACTTTTATGGACCTGACCGTCACTGTCAATCAAAAGCAGCTTTTGGACGTCCTCCTCAATGTGGGGCTCATCCGCCCGGTGTTCATCTGGGGCGCACCGGGCATCGGGAAGTCGGCCATCGTCCAGGGATTCGCGGACAGCCTGGGACTGGAATGCGTCTCCCTCCTGGGCAGCCAGTTGGCCCCGGAGGATATCATCGGCGTCCCCCAGATCCAGGACGGCTTCAGCCGGTTCTGCCCGCCCCGGACCATTGCCCGGAGCGAGCCCTACGTCCTGTTCCTGGACGAGCTGAACGCCTGCTCCTCCGAGGTGCAGAAGGCGTTCTATTCCCTCATCCACGAACGGCGCATCGGGGAGTATCATCTGCCGGAGGGCTCCATCGTGGTGGGCGCGGGCAACCGGGCCCAGGACAACGCCATCACCCGGCCCATGTCCTCCGCCTTGGTCAACCGGATGTTCCATGTGGAGCTGGTGGCCAGCCCCCGGCTGTGGCTGGAATGGGCCGCACAGAACGACATCCACCCCTATATCTACGACTACATATCGGCCCGCCCGGACCACCTGTGGTCCAAGCCGCCCAAAAGTGAGGAGCCCTTCTCCACGCCCCGGTCCTGGCATATGCTCAGCGACGCCATCCACAGCTATGGCCCGGATATCGACATGGATACGCTCCGGGTGCTGGCCGTCGGCTCCCTCAGCCCCCAGCACGCCACCCAGTTCCTGGCCTACGTCCGTCAGGTGCGCAGTCAGTACGCCTTGGACAAGATCTTGTCCGGGGAACAGCGCTGGCCGGACCAGCCCGAGGAGCGTGACGTGCTGTATTTCCTGGCGCAGTCCCTCCGGGCCAGGCTGGTGAAGGAGCTGCCCCCGAAGCGGGGGAAGCTGAGCGGAGACAGCCGCACGCTGGTGCTCCAGGCCAAGGACCGTATCACCGAGCTGGCGGACATCAGCCTGGAGATCGCCCGGGTGGCGGTGACGCCGGAGGACGGCAAAGAGCTGCCCGACTGGTTCGTGGTGGAGCTGTTCCGGGACCTGCCCCGGCTGGCCGATAAGCGGAACGGATGAGCAAAGGGCAGAAGCGGCCCGATCCGGCCCTGGAAGCCTTCCAGGCCGGCTGCGGGCTGGTAAAGCAGGATCCGGCGCTGGGTCCGCTGATGGAGCGGGCACAGCCCCACTTCGACGACAGCTATCCCATGGCGAAGGACGACTGGGCCTGGGTGACCTCCAATGGGCATATCTACGCCAACAGCCACCGCCGGGCCGAGCCCGGCCAGTGGGCCTATGTGGTGGCCCACTGCCTGCTCCACCTGGCGCTGGGGCACATCACGGAGGACCGGGAGGGGGACCCGCTCTGGAACGCGGCCTGCGACTGCGTCACCGCCCGGTATCTGGCGGACCTGCACATCGGCGCCCCGCCGGAAGAGCTGGCCGGGCCCCTTCCCGCCAACACGCGGGAGGAGACCACTCTCTACGGCTGGCTGAAGGAGCACAGCGACCCGGCCTATTTCCGCTTTTCCACCATGAGCGGGGGGCGGACGGATATGTCCTGGCGGCCCGAAGTCCATAGCTGGTGGCGGGGCCCCACCGATTGGCGGCAGCTTTTTGCCGAGAGCCTGCGGGACGCCCTGCGCTCGGCGGTGGACTATGCCGGTGGGGTCCGGACCGAGCCGGGGAAGCGCAAAAAAATGGGACCCATCCGGCGGGCCCAGGCGTGGTTTTTGTCCAGCTATCCCCTGCTGGGCGGGGTGGCCTCCGGCTTCAAGCTGGTGGACGACCCCCTTGTTGTCCAGCGGATGGATATCCCGGTGGCCGCCATCTCGAACCAGATGCGGGAGATATACGTGAACCCCGCCGCCCACCTGACGGAGCAGGAGTGGCGGTTCGTGCTGGCCCACGAGTATCTCCACGCCGCTTTGTGCCACGAGCAGCGGCTGGGGAAACGGGACCCCGAGCTGTGGAACGTGGCCTGCGACTATGTCATCAACCAGTGGCTGCGGGACATGGAGGTGGGCTCCATGCCCCAGGATGTACTGTTTGACCCGGAGCTGCAGGGGCTGTCGGCGGAGAGCGTTTACGACCTGCTGGTGGCCAACCTGCGGAAATACAAACGCATGGCCAAACACGATATCCTGTTTGGCCCGCCGGACTGGCTGGATTCCAAGGACTTTGTGGATCTGGACGCCTGGTGCCGCTCCGCGATCCAGCGGGGGCTGGACTTTCACGACGCCCACAGCCGGGGCTGGCTCCCCGCCGGACTGGTGGAGGAGATCCGGGCCCTGTCCCAGCCCCCCATCCCCTGGGACGTGAAGCTGGCCCGATGGTTCGACGAGCGGTTCGAGCCGCTGGAAAAGCACCGCACCTATGCCCGCCTCAGCCGACGCCAGTCCGCCACGCCCCAGATCCCCCGGCCGTCCTACCGCTATGAGGAGCAGGCCCGCGCCGGGCGGACCTTCGGGGTGCTGCTGGACACCTCCGGCTCCATGGACCGCTCCCTGCTGGCCGCCGCCCTGGGGGCCATCGCCAGCTACAGCGCGGCCCGGGATGTAAATCGGGTGCGGGTAGTGTTCTGCGACGCGGCCCCCTATGACCAGGGATACATGGAAGCAGCGGACATCGCCGGAAGCGTCCGCGTGCGGGGGCGGGGCGGCACCGTTTTGCAGCCGGGGGTGGAGCTGCTGGAACAGGCCAAAGACTTTCCCAGGGAAGCGCCCCTGCTCATCATCACCGACTGCGAATGCGACCGGCTGAACCTCTACGGCAGGGACCACGCCTTTTTGGTGCCCCGGGGGCGGAGCCTGCCCTTCCCGCCCAAGGGGCCTGTGTTTTACCTGGAATAGAATTGGATCGCGAGCACATGGGAGGTGTATCATGGATCTGCTGGATGGTCTTAACCAAGCGCAGCGAGAAGCTGTCACTGCCACCGAGGGCTATGTCCGGGTCATCGCCGGGGCCGGCTCCGGCAAGACTCGGGCCCTCACCCACCGCTTCGCCTTCCTGGTGAACGAGCTGGGGATCCTGCCGGGGAACATCCTGTGCGTCACCTTCACCAACAAATCGGCCAACGAGATGCGCCAGCGCATCCACCAGCTCACCGGGGACAACGACACCGGGTATATCAACACCTTCCATGGCTTCTGTGTGTCCATTTTGCAGGAGGACAGCCATGCCTTCCAATATCCCCGCAGCTTCCTGGTGCTGGACAACGGCGACATCGACGCCATGCTCCAGATCATCTATGAGGAGCGGGGGCTGACCCTCCGGGACATGACCTTCTCCGCCGCCCGGGACATGATAGAGATCAAAAAACTGTTCAAGGAACCGGACTACTACCGGGACCTCATCACCATGTCCCTGGAGACGTTGAAGGAGAAATACGACCGGGCCACAGCGGCGGACGATATCATCTTCTACGGCTATCTCTACCAGGAGAAGAAGTGCTTCGCCCTGGACTACAACGACCTCATCAAATTCTCCCTGTATGTGTTCCAAGAGCACCCGGATATCCGCCTGAAATGGCAGCAGCGGCTGGAATACATCATGATAGACGAGTTCCAGGACATCGACTCGCTGCAATATGAGCTGATGGAGGTGCTGTGCGGCTATCACAAGAACCTGTTCATCGTGGGCGACCCGGACCAGACCATCTACACCTGGCGGGGCGCGGATGTGAGATACCTGCTGGACTTCGACCGGGAGCACCCCGGCGCCCGCACCATCATGATGATGCAAAACTACCGCTCTGCCCCGGAGATACTGGCGGTGGCCAACTCTCTCATCGAGCACAACCAGGACCGCATCAAAAAGGAGCTGCTCCCGACGCTGCCCTCCGGGAAGCCGGTGATGTGCCACTTCGCGGCCAGCCCAGAGGCGGAGGCCCAGGCGATCGTGGACGAGATCGGGGCGCTCCAGGACCAGGGGGTACGGCTGGGGGACGTCACCATCCTGTACCGCGCCCACTATGTGACCCGGGCGGTGGAGGAGGCGCTGCTGAAGGGACAAGTACCCTACACCCTCTACAGCGGGGTGCAGTTTTACGACCGAAAAGAGGTCAAGGACGCCCTCAGCTACCTGCGGATGATCGTCTACAAGGACGACCTCTCCTTCCGGCGGGTGGCGAACGCCCCAAAGCGCAACCTGGGCAAGCGCCGGATGGCCTTTTTGGAGGGATACGCCGCCCAGAAGGGCTGCTCCCTCTACCGAGCGCTCCAAGAAAATCTGGACGACCCCGTTTTGAAAGGGACAAAGGCCCAGGGATTCATCTCCCTCATCGAGACCTTTGCCGCCGAATATGAGGACAGACCCGTGTCGGAGGTTCTGTCGGCCATCCTCAACGAGAGCGGATACGAGGAGATGCTCCGCACTGAGGGGAACCAGGAGCGGCTGGACAACCTGGCGGAGCTGAAACAGTCGGTGTATGTGTATGAGACCACCTGCGGCGAGGAGGTGACGCTGCCCCATTACCTGACCTATGCGGCGCTGCTCACCAACACCGACAGCGGGAACGACGCCAAGGATAAAGTGAAACTGATGACCGTCCACGCCGCCAAGGGGCTAGAATTCCCCTATGTGTGGCTTTGCGGGATGAACGAGGGGATCTTCCCCTCCCGGAAGGTGCGGACCCTCCAAGGCATGGAGGAGGAGCGGAGGCTGGCTTTCGTGGCCCTCACCCGGGCGGAAAAAGGGCTGTACCTGTCCATGGCGGGCGGGAGGAGTTATGACGGCTCGCCATGGTATCCCTCCCGCTTCCTGCTGGACATCGACCAGGCGCTGCTGACCTTCACCCTGCCGCCCCAGGAAGGGCTCATCCGGGAGGCGCGGGAATATGTGGAACGCAGCATCCGGTGGATGCCGGAGCGTGAGGATGACGTGCTGATGGCCGAGGGCCAGCGGGTGCGGCACTCCATGTTCGGCGATGGGACCGTGGTGGGGATCGACACGGACAAAGGCGCTCACATCGTGCAGTTCGACGGCATGGCCACCCCGAGAAAGATCTCGTTCAAGGCAAAATTAGAGCGGATCTAGTGTATCACAGGACGAAGAAATGGAAGCTGGAGTGTTTGAGATGGGCGGCAGGACCATTCATTTAGACGGGATACAAAATGCCCGCGACCTGGGAGGGCTGCGGACAACGGATGGGCGTACCATCAGATCAGGCTATTTGCTCCGTTCGGCCGATCTGGCAGGGGCCTCAAAGGAAGATGTAACGATCCTGAAGGAAAAGTGGCATCTCTCAACGATCATAGACTTACGCACTGACACAGAACGATGGGAGCGGCCGGATGTGGATGTGGAGTCTGCGGACTATGTCCCGATCCCGGTGTTTGACGAGCAGGTGGTAGGCATCTCCCACGAGAAGGGGCTGGGGGCCAGTCAAATCGGGGCGGCTATCCCGGACATGGAGCGTCTGTACCGTATGATGGTGACAGATGGATCCTGCCGGAGAGATCTTGGCCGAGCGGCAAAGTGTGTGATGGAGCACGATTTCGCCCAGGGAAGCGTGCTGTGGCACTGCACCGAAGGCAAGGACCGCTGTGGCCTGCTGACGATGGTGCTGCTCCTGGCCCTTCGTGTGGACCAGCAGCAGATCATGGAGGATCATCTGCTGACCAACGAGGTGAACGGGCCCAAGGCGGAACGATACTACCGGCAGATGCTGGCGGCGGGCAAAACAGAGCGGGAAGCCGGGGCGGTGAGGGATGTATTCCTTGCAAAAGCGTCGTACTTAGACAGTGCCTTTTCTGCCATGGATGAACGATACGCGGATGCAGAGGACTTTCTCTGCGAAGGGCTGTACATTCCCCGGGCGTCGATCGCCGCATTTCGGAAAAATGTTCTGTGCGACATGGGAGTTCGATCGTAAAGGGGCCGCTATATGGCGGCCCCTTTACAAAATCCGTTTATCGCATGCGCCCCCAATGATTTTTCATCCGACGAGTGGTGACTTTCGAAAAAAGTCGCCGCAAGCGATATGACACTTGCGGCGACATGGTTGCGGGGGCCGGATTTGAACCGACGACCTTCGGGTTATGAGCTGCGGCCAGCGGTGCTGGCAGCAGCTTTTCGGCGCTTTGGGGTCGTTTTTGCTTCGGGGCAGGGCGCTTTCCGGCCCTGTTCCCTCCACCGCTTCCACCCGCTTCTTTCCCATTCTGGCTCAGAATCTGGGTCAACAACAGCTCGGATTTTGTCAAAATCATATAAGTTCCGGTGGAGCCGTGAACTGCAAAACGGTGTTTGCGCCGTTTCGCATTAATCCACACTTTGCCTCACATTGGCTTTTTCGGCGCGCAATTCGATACCCACTTTCCATAGCTCCACTTCCAATCTGGATTTATGTATCCCATCGCACTATCAATTACTGAATATCAGGAAACATACGCCGCATAAACAATCAATCCCCCAAAACAGCCACTCATTGAGACTGGGGATCTGAATGTCGGAATAAAAGACGGCAGGGGATATTGACTTTATGCTTGTCAAATAGGATGCCCCATACTATAATGAGAATATATTTCTAAAACGTGAGCATGGGATGGAACGCTATATGAACAAGCAGGTTTTATGCATTTTGAATCGGCAGGAGCAAGAGGACCGGGACGTTTGGCAATCCAAGGCCCTCTTTCATGACATGATTTGCAGGGATTTTATGGACGGTGAAGCCATAACCCATCTATATGCTGATTTTGACGTGTCGGCCGGACTGCCTGCCTGGGCCTATGCTTTTCCTACGGCGGTTCGAAATGCGGGGATCCCTGTCAGGACAGGCAGAATATTTGCGGTCCACAAGCATACCCTCTGTCAAGTGCCGTATTGGCACACCCACGATTTCTACGAGCTGATTCACGTCCTGTGCGGAAGCTGTACCCAGCAACTTGAACATTGGACCGCTCCGCTGGTGTTGCAGGAAAGGCAGGCCTGCCTACTGCGCCCGGGAGATGTCCACTGCCTCTCTCCCTGCGGCCCGAAGGATGTAATTTTGAAGTTCACAATTCCCGTGGCGCTTTTTTCTGAGGTGCCACTTGGGGCTAAGGAGGCCGCCCTGCTATCTGAGGTCTGTATTTACAACGCCCGCTCTCCCCATATTGATTTTCTGATTTACACACTTTTGAAAGAAAGCGCTGTACAAGGACCGCTGTGGAACGATGCGGTTATAAGTTACCTGTCTGCGCTGCTGGTGGAGCTGTCCCGTGAGCCGGATATGTGCCACTCCACGCTGTTACACCAGCTGGCGGAGTATCTTGACTGCTGTTCCGACGGCGGTACATTGGGCGGCTTTGCCGCCTTTGTGGGCTACAGCCCTCACTACGCAGCCCATTTGCTCAAAGAGCAGACAAGCAAATCCTTTCAAGAGCTGACTGTTTCCTTCAAAATGGAGAGGGCACGGAAGATGTTTGTGGAGAGCAGTGCCACTGTGGCAGAAATTGCCCACGCTTTAGGATATAACAGTGCATCCGGGTTGTATAAGCAATTTCTGAGCGCCTATGGAATGACGCCCACCGCATACCGAAAATTGTTTGCCGCCGAAAATCATCCGGTTTGGAAATAAACACCGTCAACTCAGGAGATAGCCGTATGCCGCCTTTTCTGATAGAATAAGGCGCAGCATACCAACAGTGTTATGAGACGCCTCGGTTGGATGCGCCGCATCCGGCCGGGGCGTCTTGCTTTTGAACAGAGAGGACTGCCATTGTGAAAAGCCGGACAAAAAATTTAATTTCCCATCAGAAAATCGGGGAGCTGGTCAAGCTCCATTTTGGGCAGGCCTATGAAGTGTCCCGGATCGAGGAACTGACGGGCGGAATGTTCAGCGCCGTCTATCGGATCGAAGGAACAGGGGGACCGGATCAGCTGATACTGAAGGTGGGCCCCCCACCGGAAGCCCCGCTGCTCAGCTATGAGCAAACTGTGATGGCCACCGAGGTGGAGTGCCTCCGCCTGATCCGGGAACGCACTTCCGTCCCCGTGCCCAAGGTGCTGGCCTATGATTTCAGCAAAACTGCGCTCGACAGCGACTACTTCTTTATGACGGCGCTGGAGGGCGTCACACTGAACTGCGTATCGAAAAGCATGAGCCGCGACAATTTATCCAGGCTCAAAATAGAGTTGGGGGAGTATCTGGCCCAGCTGCACCAGATCAAGGGGCCATATTACGGCTATTTCACCCAGGCCCCTGCCCGACAGTTTTCCACCTGGAAGGACGCGTTTTTCCATATGTTCGATCAGCTCCTGCGGGATGGACAGGAGAGAAAAGCCCGGCTTCCTTACGCCAAAATCAGGAGTGCCCTGTCCAAATATGAGGGATACCTGGAAGATGCGGCGGAGACCCCCGCGTTGGTGGACTTTGACTGCCATGATGGAAACATATTTGTCAAGCAGGTGGATGGAATCTACCAAATCGTGGGCATCGCGGATCTGGAACGGGCCTTTTGGGGCGATCCCATCGCTGATTTTGCAGCTGCATTTTTTCAAACCGACGACATCAGCCGGGAACCGGATTTTATATGCTCCTATATGATCGCAATGAACAAGACCAATTACTCAAATGAGGACGCGGCACGTTTTTTGCTTTACCGCTTGTATCTGATGGCCGTGATGGCTGTGGAGACCTTTCGCTATGAGCCCCTATATGCGATGGCCCAAGGGACATGGGCCCGGTGGAATATTGTGAAATGCTTAAGAAAACTGGCCCGGCGCAAATCTGGACCGACGCTCTGGCAAAGAATGCAATTTTGGAAGCAATCTTCTATTATAGTCCTGCCAAGCAGTGAAAGGAGATGATGTAAGCGGTGCAGGCAGGACTTTAGAGGCGTTATAAAGAAAAGCAGTTGAGAATGGGAAGAACTGCGGATCACAGGCAAACAGGGACCCGGCAGTTCCGCGAGAGAAAAAGGAGGAAAAAATATGCTTGCCATCAACATGGATGATGTCGTAAGAGTATTGGACATGATTCGAACCCACCTAATTGTCATTGCGGCAATTCTTGTCATAGGCATCGTGGTGATCGCTGCCTGCGCAAAGCTCCCCAAGGATAGAAAGTTCCTGATCCGTACACAAACCGGCCTGGCCATGCTGCTGGCGGTGGTTGTGACCGCCAACCTGATTTGCATTGGCCCTATGTCCAGTATGCTGGACCTGGTAAGTGAGACTTCTTATCTGACGGAGGAAACCACCAAAGAGGCGTCGGATTTGGTGGTGGAGATCGCGGAGGAAGGTATCGTCCTGCTGGAAAATGACGGTGGCATCCTGCCCTTGGCCGGCGGGGCAAAGCTGAACGTGTTTGGATGGGCTTCCACCAATCCCTGTTACGGCGGCACCGGCTCCGGCGCGCTGAACGATTCCTATTCCACGGTCACCCTGCTCCAAGGCCTGACCGGGGCGGGGCTTCAGCTCAACACTGAGCTGTCTGATTTCTACGTCAGCTACAAGGCCGACCATCCTCCCATCGGTATGTGGGCCCAGGACTGGACACTGCCCGAGCCCAACGTGTCCCTCTACACGGACGAGATGATGAACAACGCAAAGGCGTTCTCCGATATCGCCCTGATCGTCATCACACGCCCGGGCGGCGAGGGCGCCGACCTGCCCACCGATATGACCAGCGTCGTTGACGGCTCCTATGCCTCCCGCAGCGGCAAGGGAAACACCTATTACGCCGGGGTGTATGATGACAGCCTGAACGCCGGGAATGATTGGGACGCGGGGGACCACTATCTCCAGCTCACGAACCGTGAGGAGGAGCTGGTGGAGCTGGTGTGTAGCAGCTTTGACAACGTCATCGTGGTCTATAATGGTGCCAATGCCTTCGAGCTGGGCTGGGTAGAGGATTACAGCCAAATCAAGGGCCTGATCGCCTGTCCCGGCGCCGGTCAGGGCGGCTTTACGGCCCTGGGCGAAATCATCGCGGGCGCGGTCAATCCCTCCGGACGCCTGGTCGACACCTATGTCTACGATTTGAAATCCACGCCCTGGTGGAACAACTTCGGCAGCTTTTTGTACGACAACATGGACGAGTTCATCTACACCAACCAGGGCTTCGGCGGTGAAACCATGGCCATTCCCAATTTCGTCAACTACGCCGAGGGCATTTATGTAGGCTACAAATTCTATGAGACCGCCGCCGTTGAGCAGCTCATCGACTACGGTGAAACCGTGCAGTATCCTTTCGGCTACGGCTTGAGTTACACCACATTCAAGCAGGAGATGGGTCCTATCTCCGAACAGGATGGCGTCATTGCGTTCGATGTCACGGTGACCAACACCGGCTCCGCAGCCGGTAAGGACGTGGTGGAGGTTTACTACAACCCGCCCTACACCGACGGCGGGATTGAGAAGGCCGCCGCCAATCTGGTGGAGTTTGGCAAGACCAGGCTGCTGGCCCCTGGTGAATCCGACACCATTACCATCGCTTTCCCGGTGGAGGATATGGTCTCCTATGACGACAGCGGCGCGGGCTGCTATGTACTGGAGTCCGGTGACTACGAAATTTCCATTAACGCCGACTCCCACACGGTGATCGACAGCCAGACCTATGCGGTTGGTTCCACTGTTACCCACGGCGAAAACAACAAGCGTGAGAGCGATCATATCGCTGCTGTCAACCAGTTTGGTTTTGCACGGGGCGATTTTGAGTGCCTGTCCCGCGCCGGCGGCTTTGCCAATTACGAAAGCGCCACCGCAGCTCCCATTGACTACAGCATGAGCGCCGAGGCCAAGGCCGGGTTCTACAACAATTCCAACTATCTTACCGCAGAGGCCACGGCACAGGACGAGGCCTCCAATGCCGGCCCCATCACAATTGGGGCAAAAAACGGCCTGACGCTGATGGATATGCGGGGGGTGGCCTATGACGATCCCAAGTGGGATGATTTGCTGGACCAGATGACCCTGGACGACATGAATGACCTGATCTCCCTGGGAGGCTTTCAGACCAACTCCGTAGACAGCATCGGCAAAATCCGGACGAATGACAACGATGGCCCCGCTTCCATCAATAATAATTTCACTGGCGTGGGCTCCGTTGGGTTTACCTCCGCCGTGACGATTGCCGCCACGTGGAATAAAGAATTGGTTCACGCCTTCGGTGACAGCATTGGTAAGATGGCTAACGAGATGAACACCTCCGGCTGGTATGCTCCCGCCATGAACATCCACCGCACTGCCTTTGCCGGACGCAATTTTGAGTATTATTCTGAGGACGGAATGCTGTCCGGTACTATCGCCGCCAACGCCGTGGCCGGCGCAAAGGAACACGGCGTATACTCCTACATGAAGCACTTTGCCCTAAATGACCAGGAGGGCAACCGCAACGATATGCTGTGCACCTGGTCCACGGAGCAGGCCATCCGCGAGATTTACCTCAAGCCCTTTGAAATGTGCGTAAAGGATGCGGGCTGCGAGGCCGCCATGTCCTCTTTCAACTACATCGGCAACCGGTGGGCGGGCGGCTGTTCCCAGCTGCTCAAGACCGTCCTGCGGGAGGAATGGGGCTTCCAGGGATTTGTGGAGACCGACTACTTTGGTGTTTATGGCTACATGAGCGCCGATCAGGCCATCCGCAACGGCAGTGACTTGATGCTGGTGGCCTATCAGACGGAGACCAACAACGTTCGCTTCCGCGATACCGACGGTGCGCAGCAGGCCATGCGGGAGGCTTCCAAGAATATCCTCTATGTGGTAGCCAACAGCCGGGCCTATCAGGAGGACAACTACGCGAAAGCTACCGCCACCCCCATTTGGCGCGTCATTCTGACTGTTGTGGATGTGGCCGCTGCCGCCGCGCTCATCGGCTTTGAGCTCGTATCGATCAAGGGGTATAAAAAGCGCCGGAGCTGATTTCTGGGGGCAGATGGTCCATAAATGTCCGCCTCATAAATACGCTATCCGCTTCATTCACATAGTGGGACCTTCCGCCAGTCTTTGGCGGAAGGTCCCACGCCTATTTATATTGTCTGTATACTGGAACTTCATAGCAATCTGCGGTGCTGTTTCAATAGAAAATTTTTTGCGGCAGCTTTTGCTTTACCGTCCAGCAGAGGCCCCTTTGAGATTTTGCGAGGAAATAAATCCACTGAAAGATGGGAATGCTCAGAAATGTTCAATAATGATCTCGCTGCCATGCCCTCAACGCACGCCCAGACTCGCAGCTCAAAGCCATGAACCCCGCGTGGGCCCCTGTGAGGACTTTTGTGCCCCTGCTCCGGGCCGGGTAGCATCCCGTACACCTCCAAAAAGCTGAAACGCAGTGTCGGGGCCTTTGTGCGCCGCAGTTGGGGGAAACAATTTTGCCTTTGAAATATCAAGAGCAATGCAGAAGAAACCGCCGGGAGGTTGGGCAGAACACCCAGCCTCCCGACGGCGTTTTCTGACCCTAACAGCGCTCTGTTTTGCCTCATCGGGTTTTGATAAATCCCAGGACAAGGGCAGCCCAGAGGGTGGATTTAAGGACGAAGGACAAAAGCAGGATAAATTTTTGTCACATCTGCCCGCGGTGCGGGTAGGCGCGATGTGCGCAAAAAAGTACAGTGGAGCACCGGGTAAGGGTAACGCAGAAACGCCCTGTTGGGGCGGAAGCCCACCCTTTTGGGTGGGGCAAGCATCGCGTCCGGCTATACGCCGTCCGCACTCGCCGGGGCGTTGCCCCAGCACCCCCTGCCCCTAAAGGAGAGAAAAAGTGTAACTCAGAGGGAAAGCCCCCTGCAAAATCTGCGCCACAGTAAACAAGAAAGGGACCCTCCTCGGCTCAAAGCCATCCTCGCCAAAAAGTGCCGTTGTTAGAGATTGCGGATTGCACCAGTGTTACCAAAGAGAAGGGCCGTCAGCGCAGACAAAAAAATATGTGTCTGAATTGATAATCCTTCCCGTTTCCAGTAGCTATTCTCGCTGGAGTATGGTATGGTCTGACGTTGCGAAAGGAGGCGGTGCCGGATGGCAAAACGTCGGGCCAATGGAGAGGGCAATATCCGCAAGCGCAGCGACGGTCGCTGGGAAGGGCGGTATACGGCGGGCCGCGACCCTGACACTGGGAAAGTGATCTACAAAAATGTACTGGCAAACCCAGAAGGACTGCAAGGAGAAGTTGAAGCAGGCTATTGAGGAAAACGCCAAGGTGGATACCATCCGAGCAAGGCAGTACACCGTGGGCCGGTGGATGGACGTGTGGTTTGAGAATTGCGCCAAAATCAAGGTGCGGCCCTCGTCTCACAAGACTTATCGGAGTTATATTGACAACCACATCAAGCCGAATATCGGCAAAATTCCGCTGGGCAAATTATCCTCTCTGGATTTACAAAAACTCTACAAAAAGCTTTTGAACGGCGGCAGGGTAGAACGAATTGAGGCAAAGCACCAACCCAAAGGGTTAAGCGCCAAAACGGTGCGCAACATCAACCAAGTGATTTCCTCCGCCATGGATTTTGCCATCGACCAAAAGCTGATCAGCACCAACCCCACAAATGGCTGTGCCCTTCCCAAGCTGGAACACCGGGAGATGAAAACCCTTCCCACTGAGCAGTTGGCGTCCTTCCTTCACGAAGCCAAAGAGAGCGGCGTGTTCGAGATGTACTACATCGAACTGGCCACTGGTCTGCGCCGGGGCGAGTTGATGGGCCTCAAGTGGGAGGATATCGACCTGGAGCGGGGCACGATCCAGGTACGCCGCCAGATTGCCCGAATCGACGGCGAAGTGGTGGAGGCCCCGCTGAAAACGAAAAACTCCTATCGGAACATATCCATCGGGGCTGATGCGGTTCAAATTCTCAAAGACCAGCGGAGAAAAAACAACAGCGAGTATGTGTTCCCGTCCCCCACAGGCGGCCCCATCTCACCGGACAGTGTGCTTCATATGCTCCACCGGGTACTGAAGCGGGCGGGATTGCCCAGGATTCGATTTCATGATACAAGACATACGTTCGCTACTGTAGCGCTGCAAAATAGCGTGGATATCAAGACCATCTCCGGGATGCTGGGGCACTACAGCGCCGGGTTTACCCTGGACACTTATGCCCACGTTACCACCCAGGCCCAGCGGCAGGCGGCGGACACCATGGCGAATATCCTCTCCGGTGCCATCTAATCCTTTCTGAACATTTCGCCGTATGGGTCGAAACCTGGGTCTTGTAGAAAATCGAAATTTTGACCGCGCAGGAAAGTGATCAAAAGTAAAGAAAATCCTCCGATTTCCAAGAAAATCGGAGGATTTTTGGTTGCGGGGGCCGGATTTGAACCGACGACCTTCGGGTTATGAGCTGCGGTCAGCGATGCTGGCGGCGGCTTTTTGGCGCTTTCGGGGCGTGTTTGCTCCATGGTGGGGTGCTTTCCAGCCCTGTTCCCTCCACCGCTTCCATCCGCTCTTTTCCCATTCTGGGTCAGAATCTGGGTCGGCCTTAAATGGAACGTACTCTACATGCCGCTCAGCTATCATGGCTACGCCGTTGCTTTAGCAACCGCTCAATCATAAACTGATTCTTTTTCATAAGAAAGGACAGCACCGCTGTAGGCATCAATCTCAAATTCATATTCTAATGTTTCATAAATAAACTTAATCTCATATTCCCAGCGGCCATCGTCCCGAGCCAGGTCAGCTTTGACAAATCTGACCTGGCTTGCGGTCAATCCAGCATGATTGAGCGCGATGCTTTTGGCCCTGTCGATTCCGATGCGGGTTTCGCTTGTGTCCTGCGGCGGAGCCGACCAGTCCTCTGCGTCATAATCAAATTTCAGGACGTCACCTGTATGCGCATCAATCTCATAGTCGTATTCCTGGTAGGCATCGGTATAAAACTCTATGTCGTATTCCCAGCGGCCGTTGTCATATTCAAGCTTTGTCTTCACAAAAGTGACCTGATTGCCTGTCAGTCCGGCATGGGCCAGGGCAATATTCCTGGCGCGCTCCTCTCCGATAAAAGTGTTGCTTTCCATTGTCCCGGTCTGCGAGGGCACAGGCTCTATCGGATCAAAGGTATCGGCATCTGTTACAAGGCTGCCGCCGGTGCCAGGACTAATAAGGCTGACTGTGCGCGTCTCGGCTTCCCAGCCGACTGATTTCTCCATCAGCTCACCAATGGCCCGTATTGGCAGATAGGTTGTGCCGTTGTAGAGCATGGGATACACCGTATCGCCGTTTACATTGGAAAAGGAACGGACAGTACTGTCCACTACGATGGTAAAGTCAGGACGCAGCTGAGCCTGAATGGTCTGTTGCTTGGGATCGGCATCGCGTACGCCCGCCGTAGCGGGTGCGGTCCGAATACCGGAAAGCGAAACCGTTAAGGTGGATTGATCCCAATTAACGTTTTTGCCCATCAGCTCGCCAATGGCCCGCACCGGCAGATAGGTTGTGCCGTTATAGAGCACAGGATAAACCTGAGCGCCGGCGGCGGAAAAGAAGGTCTGGGCCACGCCGTCCACTTTGACCGTGATTCCCGGTGAAATGGTAGCGCTGACTGTGCTGATCGAAGCTGCCTGGGCGCCGGTAGACAGCGCTCCGATCATCATTAGGACACACAGCAGGACGCCAGTCCATCGCGCGGCATATCCCTTGATTCTTGTTTGCATTGCAATTCCTCCTAAAAAATAATGATGAGGTTCTATTGGGAGAATGGCTCCGCTGACCACTCGCGGACAAAACCGCTGTATGCGTCAATTTCAAATTCGTACTTCATGCTGTTGTAAAGAAGCGTGCCCTCATACTGGAGCGCGCCGTCGTCGTAGTCGGTCTCAAATTCGCGGATGTCGGCGTCTGACGCCCCGGGAACCCGGGATAAGACCAGCTGGCGTGCCTGCTCGGCGGTGATCGTGCCGGTGCCGCCCTGCTGGATCGGATAGTATTCCGCATCGTAGTCGTAGCTGATTACTTCCCCGGTGTATGCGTCAATCTCATAGTCGTATTCCTCATAGTCTGCGCTGTAAAATTTCACGTCGTACACCCATCGGCCGTCATCGAAGTCCAGCTTGGATTGGATAAACGTGGCTTGCTCTGCGGCCAGTCCGGCGTGCGCTAGGGCAACGCGCTTTGCCTCGTCCTCGCCGATATGGGCGCTGGGCTCAGAGCCTGGGCCCGAAGGTTCGGCGGCTGCGGGAGGCTGGTTGAAGGCGGGGGGAGCGGAGTCTTCAGGCCGGTCTGACTGGCCCGCGCCGGCGGCTGTAGGCCCCTGGGCTTCAATCACCACACCGGTGAGGGCGTCTACGTCGTATTGGTATTGCCGTCCCCCCGCCTCAAAGCGAACCTGATAGTAATCCAAGCCGTTTCGGGTGCTCATATCTGTGCTGATAGCGCTTACCTCCTCCGCCGTCAGGGAGGCGGCTTCCAGCGCCGCCAGCTTTGCCGTTTCGGCCCCAACATATCCTATCCGGCTCTCCGGCTGGGCGCATCCGGCAAAAAGAAGGATAGTCAAGCCTGCCGCGCACAAAAGAAGTGTTCGTTTCATCGCGCTCTCCTTTCCTGTTTCTGTACGCAGTCTATCTCGCTAACATGAAATCTACATGAAATTTAAAGAAAAAATTTGAAAGTTTTTTATGGGGCTGGATTGGGACGCGCACCCTTTGCATCCGGCTGCACAGAGGGGCCCGGCGCGGGCAGATGAAGCGTAAAGGCGCTGCCCACCCGGGGGATGCTTTCCAGTGTCATGTAACCGCCGTGGGCATGGGCAATCTGCCGCACAATGGGCAGGCCAAGCCCGGCCCCGCCCTCGCCGCCCCGGGCCGGGTCCGCCCGGTAGAACCGCTGCCAGATCTTCTCCTGCAGCTCGGCGGGTATTCCTATGCCGTTGTCCCGTACCTCCAGCAGAATCTCGCCACCGCTTTGCCGAACAGATACCCATACGCACCCATTCGGCTCGCTGTATTTGAACCCGTTTTCCACCAGGTTCCGTACTAGCCTGGACAGCAGCGTCGGATCAGCCATAGCCGTTATGTCCTCGTGCAGCTCCAAAATCAGGCGATCGGGGCTATATGCCAGTTCCTCACAGTGGGATCGGAGCAACCCGTTCAGGTTCACCGGCGCGAGGCAAGCCGATTCCGTCCCCTGCTCCAGCCTAGTCATGCTCAGCAGCTGGGAAATAAGCTGGGACATTCTGTCCGTCTGACGGTGGATCATGGCGATGGTCTCCCGCCGGTCCTCCTGGGTCTCATCGTACTTTTCCGCGTATTCACAGGCTCCCTTGATGATGGATACCGGGGTGCGCAGTTCATGGGAGGCGTCGGCTGCGAACTGTTTTTCCGATTCAAAGGACTTCTCCAGCCGCTGGAACAGCTGGTCAAAGGTGCCCGCCAGCCTGGAAAACTCATCGTGCCCCGGTGGCAGCCCGATCCGCCGAGACAAGTCCTGGGCCTTGTTGATGGAAGCCGCTGCGGCCATAATGCTGTCCAGGGGGAGGAACGCCCTTCTCGCGATCCAATAGCTGCCCAGGGCGGCCAGCGCCATGAAGACGGGCATAACAATCAGAGCCACGCGCAGCAGGGAGGTGGTAAACTGGCGGTTTTCCGAAACCTCCATCAGCCCCCGAAGCCAGACTCCGTTTTCCCAGCCTATGGGCAGCCAAAGATCCAGCACCAGGTACCGTTCGTCCCCGGCGTTTACCATCCGGGTCAGACCGTTTTGAAAGTCCTCCTCAACCGTGAAAGACACGGGGATTTGGCCCGCCAGAAATGCTTGATCCCGGCTGTAGATCAGGGTAGAAACACCGTTTTGATAAAAGCGGAACCCGTCCCCCAGCGTAAGCCGGCCGTTGTCCAAGCCGGTCTGGGACAGGTTGCTCCGCACAGTCTGCGCCAACTGGGCCATGGAAGCCTGCGCCGCCACCGCCTTACTGATAGACAACATAAAAACCAGCAGAAGTACAGCCAGCAGGCCCATCAGCAGGGTGAGCCAGACGGCGATCCGAAATTTTACGGAGAACGCTTTCATGCCTTATACCCTTCATTGTCCACCCGAAGCACCCAGCCAACGCCCCGGATGGTATGGATCAGTTTTTTCCGGCCTGCGCCGTCAATCTTTTTCCTCAAGCGGCTGATGTACGCGTCTATGTTGTTGGAGCTGCCGGAATATTCATAGTTCCAAATCTGATTTTCCATCTGTCCCCGGGACAGCACAACACCCTGATTACGAATCATATACTCCAAAAGAGAAAATTCCTTGGGCAGGAGGGTGATTTCAACCCCGCCCCGATGAACCGTCCGGCGCTCAATGTCAACCACAAGGTCGGCAATGGAAAATTGATTTTTACGATTCCCGGCGCGTTTCCGTGTTAAGGCCCGGATCCGGGCCAGCAGTTCATCAAACGAGAAGGGCTTGACCAGGTAGTCGTCCGCCCCCAGGTCCAGCCCTTTGACACGGTCAGCCACCGCATCTTTTGCGGTGAGGAGCATCACGGGGGTCTCTACATCTCGTTTCCGAAGCCGCCTCAGCACAGAGTAGCCGTCC
This sequence comes from uncultured bacterium, assembly GCA_947643715.1. Taxonomy (GTDB): domain Bacteria; phylum Bacillota; class Clostridia; order Oscillospirales; family Oscillospiraceae; genus Enterenecus. The sequence continues at coordinate 966 of CANRXB010000041.1, read as the reverse complement.
AGTTTCGGCATCATCACATCCAGCAGAACCGCGTCATACTCCGCGCCAAGCAGGCAGTCAAGGGCCTCCTCACCGTCAAAACAACTGTCTACGCTGTAGCTGGCCCGTTTTAATGTTTTCTCGATCAAGCGGTTCAAGTCCCGCGCGTCTTCAACTACCAAGATCCTCAAACTGGGCACCCCCAAATTGTGATGCAGGCCGTCGTTTGCCTTAACTGGACACCGGCTTGGACGATTCAATTATAACCGCAATTGGATAATTTGCAAGCCCTGTCCCGCATTTTAAAGTCGGAGGAAAACACCTGCCGCCCCTAAGTCGTGAGAGCAGGTGCGTGCTGATTCAACTCAGGAAGGGAAACTGCGATGGGAAAGGGTTCCCGCGTGTCAGTTACAGAAAGCCCAACTGCTTTTAGTTTGGAGTCATGACCCGTTCCGGCGGATGAAATCCTCTTTTGGAATTATGGAAGGGAATAAATCAACAGGACGTATCACAGCAAAGGAGTTGCCTTTCCACAAAATGTAAATACATTGAAAAAGTTCGATTTCAAGAAAAGCGGTTTGGAGAAATCTGCGCCGCTGTAATCAAAGTGATGCACTCTACAACAGAACCGATGGTTCCCAAAAGTGTCGGAAAACCAAAAAGCTGACACTGACTTTTCTGACAGGATTATCCTTACCAATGGTAGTAAACCTCGCCCCGAACCAAAAACAAGGCCCCGTGTCGGCGGTTGTGAGGGCCTGTGTGCATCCTATGGGTCGGGTGGCATCCCGTACACCTCCGCAAGGCTGAAACGCGGTGTTGGGGCCTTTGTGAGCCGCTATCGGGGGAAACGATTTTGCCGCTGAAATGTCAAAAGCAATGCAGGAGAAATGCGTCGGGAGGCTGGGCAGTGCACCCCCCCCCCCCCCCGCGGTTTTTTTGCCCAAAAACGCCCCGGTTTTGCTCATAAGGTGTGGGGAATAAGTT
>CANRXB010000040.1 GCA_947643715.1 uncultured bacterium | reverse complement strand
CCGGACAAGGAGTTCGCCGAGGCCATGACCCTGTCCGGCTCCAAGGTGGAGGGCATCCGCGTGGAGGGAGCGGACATCAGCAACGTGGTGGTGGGGAAGGTCCTGTCCCTGGTCCGCCACCCGGATTCCGACCACATGTGGATCTGCCAGGTGGACGTGGGCCGGGACGAGCCCATCCAGATCGTCACCGGGGCGCAGAACCTCCGGGAAGGGGACTATGTGCCCGCTGCGTTGGACGATTCCTGGCTCCCCGGCGGCGTGCACATCACCGCGGGGAAGCTGCGGGGGGAGCGGTCCGACGGTATGCTGTGCTCCCTCAAGGAGCTGGGCCTCACCACCCATGAGTTCCCCTATGCCATCGAGGACGGCATTTTCGTGCTGAGCGCCGACCCGGAGCTGGCGGGCAAACTGGTCCCCGGCACGGACGTCCGGGAGGCCATCGGCTTCGACGACCATGTGGTGGAGTTCGAGATCACCCCCAACCGGCCCGACTGCCTGTCCGTCATCGGCCTGGCCCGGGAGGCCGCCGCCACCTTTGACCAGCCCCTGACCCTCCACACTCCCGCGGTCAGAGGGGGCGGCCCCGGGAATCTGGCGGAGCTGCTGGACGTGGAGACCCCGGATCCGGACCTCTGCCCCCGGTATACCGCCCGGATGGTGCGCAATGTGAGGATCGGACCCTCCCCCAAGTGGATGCGGGAGCGGCTGCGGGCCATGGGCGTGCGGCCCATCAACAACATCGTGGACATCACCAACTACGTGATGCTGGAATATGGCCAGCCCATGCACGCCTTCGACTACCGCTATGTGAACGGCGGGAAGATCGTGGTGCGCCGGGCCGTGGAGGGCGAGGAGCTCACCACTTTGGACGGCAATGTGCGCAAGCTGAACGCCGGACATCTCGTCATCGCCGACGAGACCAAGGCCGTGGGACTGGCCGGCATCATGGGCGGGGAGAATTCCGAGATCGTGGACGACACCACCGATGTGGTGTTCGAGTCCGCCTGCTTCGACGGTACCTGCATCCGCAGAGGGGCCCTGGCCCTGGGGATGCGCACCGAGGCGTCCGCCAAGTTCGAGAAGGGCCTGGATCCCATGAACACCCTGCCCGCTGTGGACCGGGCCTGCGAGCTGGTGGAGCTGCTCGGGGCCGGCAAGGTGGTGGACGGCGTCATCGACGTGCTGAACTTCGTCCCCCAGCCCACCCTGCTGAAGCTGGAGCCGGACAAGATCAACGCCCTGCTGGGCACCGATGTGGCGGAGAACGTGATGTATACCTACCTCCAGCGGCTGGGGTTCGAGACCACGATGGAGCGGGGCGTCGTCAAGGTGCCCTCCTGGCGGGGCGACGTGCGGCGCATGGCGGATCTGGCGGAGGAGGTGGCCCGGTTCCACGGCTATGACGCCATCCCATCCACCCTCATGCGGGGGCAGACCACACAGGGAGGCTATTCCCCGGCCCAGAAGCTGGAGAACAGCCTGGGCGGGCTGTGCCGGACCTGCGGCTACAGCGAGATCATCACCTATTCGTTCATCTCCCCGGCGGCCTATGACAAGATCCTCTGGAACGAGGACGATCCCCACCGCAAGTCCTTCAAGATCCTGAACCCCTTGGGGGAGGACACCTCCATCATGCGCACCACCACCCTGCCGTCCATGCTGGAGGTGCTGAGCCGGAACTACAACAACCGCAACAAGTCCGCGCGGCTGTACGAGCTCGGCCGCATCTATATGCCCGGCGGGGAAGAGGGCTTGGCGATCGAGGCGAGCATCCTCACGCTGGGGGCCTATGGTGGCGGCATGGACTTCTTCGACATGAAAGGCGCCGTAGAGGCGCTGATGAAAGGCGTCCGGGCAAAGGACGTCCGCTTCCAGCCCTGTACGGAGGACCCCTCCTATCATCCCGGCCGCTGCGCCTATGTGTGGTGCGGCAGCGACATCGTGGGCGTGTTCGGCCAGATCCATCCCAAGGTCGCCCGGAACTTCGGCGTGGACGCAGAGCTGTACTGCGCGGAGCTCAGCTTCGACGAGCTGATGCTGGCCTGCGGGCCCGACCCGGAGTACGTGCCCCTGCCCAAATACCCCCCCATCACCCGGGACATCGCGGTGGTGTGCGCGGAAGAGGTGAGCGTGGGCGCGCTGGAGGCGGCCATCCGCCGGGGCGCCAAGGGGCTCTTGCGGGAGGTCTCGCTGTTCGACATCTATCGCGGCAAGGGTGTGGACGAGGGCAAGAAGTCCGTGGCGTTCAACCTCGTGCTCCGGGCGGACGACCGGTCTTTGACCAGCGAAGAGGCGGACGAGGACGTGAGGTCCATCCTGGAGGCGCTGGAGCAGGACTGCGGCGCCGTGCTGAGGTGAGGCAGCAGATCCGGAGTTGTGCTGCGGGCCGCAAGGGTGTATAATGTCACCGGGGGGCGCAGAGCCGCCCTCCGCCCGTATGCGGGCAAAGTACGAGAAGGAGGGGTCATCGATGCGTTATCAGATCACAGGTGAACCTATGCCCGTCGTCATCTGCGACGTGGAAGCCAATGAGCCCATGATCACGGAGAAGGGATCCATGGTCTGGATGTCGCCCAATATGGAGATGCAGACCAGCGCCGGCGGCATCGGCAAAGCGTTCGGCCGGATGTTCTCCGGCGAGTCCATGTTCCAGAACATCTATACCGCTCGGGGCGGTCCGGGCATGATCGCGTTCGCTTCCAGCTTCCCCGGCACCATCCGGGCAGTGGACATCACGCCGGACCGGCCCATCGTGGTGCAGAAGTCCGCCTTCCTGGCCTCGGAGGCGGGGGTGGAGCTGTCCGTTTTCTTCCAGAAAAAAGCTTCGGCCGGTTTCTTCGGCGGCGAGGGCTTCATCCTGCAAAAGCTCAGCGGATATGGCACCGCTTTCCTGGAGATCGACGGTTCCGCCGTGGAATACGACCTCCAGCCGGGGCAGCAGATTGTGGTGGACACCGGGAACCTGGCCATGCTGGACGCCACCTGCTCCGTAGATGTGCAGACGGTGAGAGGGGTCAAGAACGTGCTGTTCGGCGGCGAGGGCCTGTTCAACACCGTGGTCACAGGGCCGGGCCGGGTGGTGCTCCAGACCATGCCGATCAGCAATTTCGCCGGAGCGATCGCGGCGATCCTGCCGTCCAATTGAACATATCCGGCATCGGATTATATCGACAGAAAAAGCGCGCACCCTGCCTGGGTGCGCGCTTCGTTCGTCTTTTAGGAGACGATAAAGTACCAGCTATGCTGGTAGAATAAAAACCTCCCATGATAGGATGGCGAAGGTCTGCCGACCGCACTACATCAAAGGGAGGTGTCATCGTGGATGATATAAATAGTTTATCGCATTCTCGCTGGAGATGCAAGCACCATATTGTGTTTGCGCCGAAATATAGGAGCAGGTGATCTATAAGGAGATCAAGCGGGATATCGGAAGGATCCTTCGGAAATTGTGCGAGAGGAAAGATGTGGAGATCGTTGAGGCAGGATCATGACAGGACCAAGTCCATATGCTGATAAGCATTCCGCCGAATCTGGCAGTAGCCAGCGTTGTGGGATATCTGAAAGGGAAGAGTGCCTTGATGATATTTGACAGGCACGCAGATGTAAAATCATAGATACGGGGATCGGCATTTTTGGGTCAGGAATCACTATATAGATACCGTAGAGAAATAAATATCCCCCGGCGAAGCCGGGGGTACAGCCTATCGAAAACCACCCGTAGAACGGGTGGTTTTCGATTGCTTTTTCGTCCTCTGCTCTTATTCCAACTTCCGTACCCCATACCTGCGCCTCGACGGTCTAACTTACACCATCTATCCTGGCAAGTGGATGTGCTGGGTAGGGAAACTCACCAACGCCCTACGGGTGTGTTCCAAGCGCCAGACATGGGAGGTGTTGGCCGCGATGTAAGGCCGTCACCTCATCCATACTCCCTGCTGGATTTGTGGATTTCGGCGGTGTACCGGGATGACTAAGTGCAAGGCTCTTTTGACGGCCCAGTGGTTGGGACCACAGTGGGCTGGGTGCTGCACAAGCTGGAGAAGGCGGGCATATCGCCTTGCTCACCTTCCCTGGCCGGCACGGGATGGTCATCTATCTGCAAAACTATCTATCCACCATGTTCCAAATCTGTGATGTGATGCTGGACAAGGATGAGGTGGCCATGTGCCTCAACATCCGAATCGCACTTCCGATTAGTGAGCCTAAGACGTAGACAGCAGCGGTTCAAGCGGGGAAATCATCGTTTCAAAACCGGCACAAGAAGCCGTGGTCCAAAAAGTGCTTCAACTCCTTGCGCCGCAAGAGGTTGGCTATGCAAGCTGTCCCCGGATGACATATAAGTTGTATGCTTTGTCCCACGATAGACAAGGTACTGTTGAGAAGGACACGTTGGTTAGGCGTTTTCGTATAGATGTGCTTTGTTCCAGCGGCAGTGGCGCCCTGGCGTACACATTTGAGCTGGCTGTCTCGTCAACCAAAGTGCGGTGGGGCGTGGCCGGGACGGATATCGAGGGGTTCTTGGAGTCTGTCCATCTGGCCGGAGCTGACTTAAGCGGCACCGATTTGGAATATCATGCTCGATGTATTGAGCGCAGCTATAAGATGCTCACGCTGCTGGGAAATGCGGTGCTATATTTCGTAGATAATGGCTGAAAATGGAAAGATCTGACCCACGATTTTCCACCATACACAACAGTGGCCAACTTTTATTACGCCGCGATCCAAAGCGGGCTCTGGGAAGAGATCTGTGCAGCGTTGGTGGAACGGGTGCGGACAGACGCAGGCCGAAATGCAGGCCCCAGCTATACAATTATCGACTCGCAAAGCGTAAAAACCACCTCCGCCGCAGAAGGACGCGGGATCGACGGAGGGAAAAAACAAAAGAGCGCAAACGGCACATCGTAGTGGATACTATGGGTGATCTGCTGGCGGTGGTAGTTCATGCTGCCAATATACATGATACGAAGGCGGGGATTCTGGCTGCAAGAGAAGCATTTGAGAAATACCCGTCTATTCAGTAGTTTTGTGCTGACGCGTGTTACCGTAAAACTTTTGAGCAGGACGTTTCCGGTGCGCTGAGGCTTGGCGTCGATATTTCTGTACGCATCAAGCCTGAATGGGAGGTCCTGCCCAAGCGGTGGATCGTTGAGCGTTCTTTGGCGTGGCTCAACGACTCCCGCCGCCTTTCCAAAGATCATGAAATATCTGTCTGTTCTGCTCAGGCGGTCTGCACTATTGCCGCTTTTCGCATTCTGTTGAAAAAATTTTAGCCTATTGGTACAGCGTCTTAGACTGTCCCCACCAAGGATTCCTACGATGACACTGAACTTGCTAAGCTCTGGGCTGGGGTGGAGAAGCTGTTTCCAAAGGTTCACCACCGAATGGAGCGGCACGTTTTCGGTGAGGATTGCTGGGTATATGAGCTGACGGGAAAAAATTTGTCTAGATCGATCATGCTCATGTCCCGCCATGACATGGTGGCAGCGGAGGGGAGATGGGAACACGACCCCTTCGGCGGGGAAATCATAGACGGCAAGCTGTGGGGCCGCAGGACGGTGGATACAAAAACGCCCCTGTTTTCCGAGTTTTCCGCTCTGAAGGAGCTGCTTTTAGAGGGGTGGACCCCGTCCTGCAATGTGTTCCTGGTTTCCTCAAGCACATGGCGGTTTTCTCCAGAATGCGGCGGGGGAGGGGTTCGTCCGCCGCCTGAACCCCCAGGTGCGGGCCATGTTCGCCCACCTAGCTCCCCACTGTAAATTTCCCATGGACTTTATAACCCGGACAAAAGGAGCCCCTCGCTCTGGACGAACGCGCCCGGATGTGATAGACTATCCTCTCGGAAACCGGGAGCATCGCGGTATGATATGAGCTCGCCGCGGCGTCCGTCCGTCACGGCAGAGGGGACCCTGCGAACGGGCGGCGGCCATCTTTCGATCGCGCGAGACCTTTGAAGATCAGGAGGTATCATCAAGTATGAAATTAGGGATCGTAGGGCTCCCCAACGTGGGGAAGTCCACTTTGTTCAACGCTATCACCAACGCCGGGGCGGAGAGCGCCAATTATCCGTTCTGCACCATCGACCCCAACGTGGGCACGGTGGCCGTGCCGGACAGCCGGCTGGACTGGCTCAGCGACTTCTACGAGCCCAAAAAGACCACCCCCGCCGTGGTGGAGTTCGTAGACATCGCCGGACTGGTGAAGGGCGCGTCCCGAGGGGAGGGGCTGGGCAACAAGTTCCTGGCCAATATCCGGGAGTGCGCGGCCGTGGTCCATGTGGTGCGCTGTTTCGACGACGAGAACGTCATCCATGTGGAGGGCTCCACCGACCCCATCCGCGACATGGACATCATCGACCTGGAGCTGATCATGGCGGACGTGGAGATGGCGGACCGGCGCATCGACAAGGCCCGGAAAGCCGCCAAGGCGGACAAAAAGTTCAACCACGAGGCGGAGGTGTTCGAGGGCCTGCGGGACTGGCTCAACGACGGCAGGTCCGCCCGGTCCTATCTGGCCGAGGTGGACGAGGAGGACGGGGCCCTCATCGCTACCAGCGAACTGTTGTCCCTCAAGCCGGTGATCTACGCCGCCAATCTGGACGAGGACGGGTTCGCCGACCCCGCCAAAGTGCCCTATTACGGCCAGGTGGCGCAGCGGGCCGCCGCCGAGGGCGCGCAGGTCATCCCGGTGTGCGCCAAGCTGGAGGCGGAGATCGCCGAGCTGCCCGCGGATGAGAAGGCCATGTTCCTGGAGGATCTGGGGATCGCGGAGTCCGGTCTGGACCGGCTCGTCCGCGCCAGCTACACCCTGCTGGGCCTGATCTCGTTCCTCACCTCCGGGGAGGACGAGTGCCGGGCATGGACCATCACCCGGGGCACCAAGGCCCCCCAGGCCGCGGGCAAGATCCACACCGACTTCGAACGGGGCTTCATCCGGGCGGAAACGGTGGCCTTCGAGGACCTGCGCGCCTGCGGTTCCATGGCCGCCGCCCGGGAGAAGGGGCTCATCCGTTCCGAGGGGAAGGACTACGTGGTGCAGGACGGGGACATCATCCTGTTCCGTTTCAACGTATGAGTTCGGAACGCTCCGTGAGCGCCCCCGACCGCCCGGACGCCGTGTCCGGCTCCCGGTCCGCAGGGGACGTCCTCCCGAGGGAGCTTGGAAGGAGGCGCGGATCGTGAGGTCGTTCGTGATTGGCCCCAACGACGCGGGCCAGCGGCTGGACCGTTGGCTGGCCAAGGCCCTTCCCCTGCTCCCCGCGCCTTTGGCCCAGAAATACATCCGACTCAAGCGGGTGAAGCTCAACGGCAAGGGCGCCAAGCAGGACGTGCGGCTCCAAAAAGGGGACGAGCTACAGCTATATATCAACGACGAGTTCTTCCAGGCGCCCAGCCAGGAGAACGCCTTTTTGTCCGTGTTCAAACCCCAGTTGGACATCCTGTATGAGGACGAGCATATCCTGCTGTTGAACAAGCGCCCGGGCATGGTGGTCCACCCGGACGGCCAGGAGCAGGTGAACACCCTCATCACCCACATTCAGGCATACCTTTATCAAAAAAAAGAGTGGTCCCCCTATCGGGAGAACTCCTTCGCCCCCGCCCTGTGCAACCGGATCGACCGCAACACCGGAGGCATCGTCATCGCGGCCAAGACCGCCGAGGCCCTGCGGGTGATGAACCAGAAGATCCGGGACCGGGAGCTGCAAAAGCTGTATCTCTGCGTGATCCATGGGACGATGGACCCAAAGCAGGGGCAGTTGAAGGGATATATCCTGAAGGACGAGGACAAAGCGCAAGTGAAGGTGTTCGCAAAGCCCGTCCCCGGCGGAAAGACGGCGGTGACGCTGTACCGCACGCTGGAGACGCGCGGCGGCCTGTCGCTGGTGGAGTGCGATCTCATCACCGGGCGCACCCATCAGATCCGCGCCCAGTTCGCCGCCGCCGGCCACCCGCTGCTGGGGGACGGCAAATACGGCCGGGGACAGGACGGCAAGCGGCTCGGCCGCAGGACCCAGGCGCTGTACTCTTATAAGCTGCGCTTCCAGTTCACCACGCCCGCCGGGTGCCTGGAACACCTCGACGGCAGGGAGTGGACGGTGGAGGGAGTGGACTTCGTGGAGACGTACTTCCCCAAGGAGCGGCCCGGATGAGGTATGAGATATCCAAGCTGCGCGAGCGCAGCGAGTTGTTGGACGAAGCCGCTGAGTGGTTCCACGCCAAGTGGGGCGTGCCTCTGGAAGCCTATCGCGAGAGCATGATGCGATGCCTCCGGCAAGAGGCCCCGGTCCCGCAATGGTATCTGGCGACGGAAGGGGACGCGATTGTGGGTGGCCTGGGCGTCATCGAGAACGACTTCCATGACCGCAGGGATCTGTCCCCCAACGTGTGCGCGGTCTATGTGGAGGAGGACCGCCGCGGTCGGGGGATCGCGGGGGCGCTGCTCGGCATCGCCTGCGAGGACATGGCCGGGCTGGGGGTGGACCCGCTCTACCTGCTCACCGATCATACCTCCTTCTATGAGCGGTACGGTTGGCAGTTCCTGTGCATGGTCCAGGGAGACGGAGACCCAGAGCCGTCCCGGATGTATGTCCACAGGAGAGACGTGTAGACCCGCAGGAACGAAAGAGCCCCGGCGGACGTATGGTCCGCCGGGGCTTCTCCCTATCTCGATCTCAGGCCGGGACTCAGTCCTTCAGTCCCTCCGCCCATGCGGAGCAACGGGCCACCTTGTCGGCGCAGTCGGCCTGGCTCGCGCCCTGGGCCAGGATGTACACCTTCACCTTCGGCTCGGTGCCGGAGGGACGCACGATGACGGAGGTGCCGTCCACCAGCTCGTAGCGCAGCACGTTGGAGCCGGACAGCTCCATCGTGGTCTTTTCGCCGGTGGCGGCGTCCACCACGGAGCCGTCCTTGTAATCCTTCCACAGCTTCACAGTCTCGCCGCCCACCTGCTTGGGAGGATCGGCGCGCAGGCCGGCCATCAGATCGGCCATCTTCTTCAGGCCGTCCAGGCCGGGCATCACCAGGTTCATGGTGCGCTCGCCATAGTGCCCGTACTTCTCATACAGGGCCTGCAGGGCGTCGTACAGGGTCATCCCCTGCCCGGCATACCACGCGGCCATCTCGGTCATGGCCACGGCGGCGGTCACCGCGTCCTTGTCCCGGACGTAGGACCCCAGCATGTAGCCATAGCTCTCCTCATAGGACATGATGACGTTCCCCTCGCCGCTGCTCTCCAGCCGGTCCTTCTTCTGGGCCAGGAACTTGAAGCCGGTGAAGGTGTCGAAGCACTGCAGGCCGTTCACCTCGGCGACCTTCCGGGCCATCTCGGTGGTGACGATGGTCTTGAGGGCCACGGGATGGGCCGGCATCTTCCCGGTGCGCTGCTTGGCGCCGATGAGGTAGTCCAGCAGCAGCACGCCGGTCTGGTTGCCGGTGAGCACCTTGAACCCATCTCCCGCCCGGACCATGAGGCCCACCCGGTCGGCGTCCGGATCGGAGCCCAGGATGAAGTCCGCGCCTTCCTTGTTGGCCAGCTCCACCGCCAGGGCGAAGCCCTCCGGGTTCTCCGGGTTGGGGGAGGCCACGGTGGGGAAGTCGCCGTCGATCACCATCTGCTCGGGCACGCAGATCACGTGCTTCATGCCCAGCCGCTTGAGGGCCTCGGGGATGAGCTTGTGGCCGGTGCCGTGGAAGGGGGTGTAGATCATCTTGAAGGTGTCCGCCACCTTGTCCACGGCCGCCTGATCGTTCACCTGGGCCATGACGTTGGCCAGGAACTTCTCGTCGGTCTCCTCGCCCATGATGGTGATGAGGCCGTCCGCCAGCGCCTTGTCATAGTCCATGGTCTTGGCGGCGAACACGTCGGACTGCTTCATCAGCTTGGCCACCTCGTCGGCGTGGTTGGGGGGGAGCTGAGCGCCGTCGGACCAATACACCTTATAGCCGTTGTACTCCTTGGGGTTGTGGCTGGCCGTGATGTTGATGCCGGCGGTGCAGCCGTACTCCCGGATGGCGAAGGACAGCTCGGGGGTGGGACGCAGGGACTCGAACAGACGCACGGGGATGCCGTTGGCGGCCATGATGCAGGCGGCTTCCCGGGCAAAGACGTCGGAGTTGTTCCGGCAGTCGAAGCAGATGGCGATGCCCTTGGCGACGGCCTCGGGGCCCTCGTTCAAGATCACCTGGGCGAACGCCTGGGTGGCGTGGCGCACCACATGGATGTTCATGCGGTACAATCCCACGCCCATGGTGCCCCGGAGCCCGGCGGTGCCGAACTCCAGTTGGGAGAAGAAACGGGACTCGATCTCCTTCTCGTCCCCGGCGATGGCGGTCAGCTCCGCCTTCTCCGCCTCGGACAGCGCGGGGGAGCTCAGCCACTGCTCATACGCTTTTTTGTAGTCCATTGGTCCATTCCTCCTGATATTATGATGAAATTTACTAGAACGCGAAATCGCCGTCCACGAACACAGGGATCTCCCGCCCGTCATGGGTGGTCCCTACGATGGACAGATCCCGGGTGCCCACCATGAAATCGATGTGGGTCATGGACGTGTTGAGCCCCGCCGCCTTCCGGTGTCCTTCGTCCATGTCCTCGCCGCCCTTGACGCAGCTCGGGTACGCCTCGCCGAAAGCCAGGTGACAGGAAGCGTTCTCATCGAACAGCGTATTGAAGAACAACAGGCCGGTATTGCGGATGGGCGAGTCATAGGGCACGAGGGCCACCTCGCCCAAATAGTGGGACCCCTCGTCCGTGTCGATCGCGCGGCGCAGGAACTCCTCCCCCTGTCCGGCGTGGACGTCCACGATGCGGCCCTGCGCGAAGTCCAGGTAGAAGTCGTCCACCAGGTTGCCGTCCACGGACAGAGGCAGGGCGCTGTACACGCGGCCCTCCGCTCCGTCCCACCTGGGGGCGGTGAACACCTCCTCCGTGGGGATGTTGGCCACGAACTCCACCCCTTCGGGGGTGTGGTCGGACACGCCGGCCCACACATGGTCCTCCGGCAAGCGGATGGTGAGGTCGGTGCCCAGCGCGTTGGTATAATGCAGGCTGCGGAACTGATAGCCGTTGAGCAGCGCCACCCTGCGGCCCGTGGCGGCGGCGTGGGCCTTCCAGCGCTCCACGGCCTTGCCATCTCCGGTGACGCGGCACACGGTGAAGATGGCGTCCCACAAAGCGTCTATGGCCTCCTGTCCCGTTTTCCCGGGGAACACCTTCTCCGCCCAGGCCAGGGTGGGATGGGCGCTCCCGCACCACTGGAACCGGTTGGCGGTCATGGCGTCGAAATAGGGCTTGGTGGCGGGGCCGGCAACGCGCCGGCGCGCCTGGATGCGGTCGGGGTCCACCCCCTTGAGCAGCTCGGGGTTGGAGCCGGTGAAGGACAGCCGGGGAGACTTCCTCTCCAGATACCAGTCCACCCTGGCCTTCATGTAGCTGGGGTACTCGTCGAACACGGCGGCGTCCGCCCGCAGGAAGCCCTCCCGGGTGATGGAGTCGTCCCCGTAATAGACCACCACTTCCCGCGCTCCGCAGTCGTAGCAGGCGGCCACGCACGAGCGGGTCAGGTCCACGAACTCCACATTGCTCTCGATGCTGGGGGTCTGCCCCGGCTGGACGTTCAGCCCCACCTCCACCAGCAGGTGGGCATATTCCCTCAGTTTCGCCTTAAAGTCCTTGACCAACACTCCCATCTCCTATCCATTCGATACGATATGCGCCGGCACCCGGTGGGCGATCTGCCGGATGGGGCCGCCTCAGCCCGGCGACATATAGGAATTATACCATATCGAACTGTGGAACACAATTCGATTTGCATTTTTTTCTGGCCCGATGTATAATATCGAACGATCTCAACAAGGTAAAGGAGCAAAGCATATGCTGACCACTGTGATCCCTCAGGGGTATGCCCCCCTGCTCAATCTGTACGATACACAAAAAGCCATCGGTCTGCTCAAGCGTCTGTTCGAGGACGACCTGGGCGGTTCCCTGAACCTGCGCCGGGTGTCCGCCCCTCTGTTCGTGGAGGCGTCCACCGGCCTGAACGACGACCTGAACGGTGTGGAACGCCCGGTCTCCTTCGACGTGCCCGACGCAGGGCGGGACGCCCAGGTGGTCCATTCCCTGGCCAAGTGGAAGCGCATGGCCCTCCACCGCTACCAGTTCTCCGTGGGCGAGGGGCTGTATACCGACATGAACGCCATCCGCCGGGACGAGGAGCTGGACAACCTCCACTCCGTCTACGTGGACCAGTGGGACTGGGAAAAGGTCATCGCCCCCCGGGACCGGAACGAGGACTACCTGAAGTCCACCGTGCGCACCATCATCGCCGTGCTGGCCAACACCCAGCAGACCCTGCGTTCGGTGTACCCCCAGCTCATGTCCCTGCCCCTCATCGACCGGGAGGTGTCCTTCGTCACCGCCCAGGAGCTGGAGGACCGCTGGCCCGAGCTGTCCCCCAAGGAGCGGGAGGACGCGTGGACGAAGGAGCATCCCACCACCTTCCTCATGGGCATCGGCGCGGCGCTGCGCTCCGGGAAGGCCCATGACGGCCGGGCCCCGGACTACGACGACTGGGCCCTCAACGGCGACATCCTGCTGTGGCATCCCTTGCTGGGCCATGCCTTCGAGATCTCGTCCATGGGCATCCGGGTGAGCCCGGAGTCCCTGGACCGCCAGCTCACCGCCGCAGGGTGCGACCACCGCCGGGAGCTGCCCTTCCACCGTGCGCTGCTGGCGGGGGAGCTGCCCCTGACCATCGGCGGCGGCATCGGCCAGAGCCGGGTGTCCATGTACTTACTGGGCAAGGCCCATATCGGGGAGGTCCAGGCGTCCGTCTGGGATCCCAGGACGCTGGAAGCGTGCAGAGAAGCCGGCGTCATCCTGCTGTGAACGGGGAGGCGGCGGACATGTTCGAGGACGGCGGGGACCAGAGCTCCAACCTCAAGAAAGCGGCCAAGACCGGCATCTCTTTCGGCAGCGCCCTGGCCATGGTCATCAGCTACACCACCTGGCACTCCGTGGGCTGGGCCATCGTCCACGGGCTGCTGAGCTGGGTGTACGTGATCTATTTCGTGCTGAGATATACATGACGCGGGAAAACGATATCGGACGAGGGCCGGCGCAGCATCGAGCTGCGCCGGCTCTCGCACTTTCTTGGGCGGTCCCGCACCATGCCCCAATGAGGAAAAAGGCGAACGGGATCCTTCGCGCCGCGTATTGTGCGCGAAGAGATAAGGTGATAAAATAGGAGATATGGGACGCATCTGCGCCAGGGACCGCCCGCGGCGGTCCGCACATCCATCCATGCCGCTGTCCTCGCTTCTCGAGAACGAGCGTGGAACGGCGCACTAGGAACGCAAAAAGCGAGGGATCCGTCATGCCCAAGATCATGATCGTCGAAGACGACGCCGCCATCCGCGAGGAGCTCGCCCTCCTGCTGGACAACGAGGGATATCAGACTGCTGCCGTCACGCAGTTCTCCGCCGTGTCCGATCAGGTCCGGCAGGCCGCTCCGGACCTGATCCTGCTGGATCTGGGCCTGCCCGGTCGGGATGGGCTGTCCCTGTGCGCCGACATCCGAAAAAACAGCCGCACCCCCATCATCTTCGTCACCAGCCGCAGTTCCACCGGCGACGAGCTGCGGGCGCTGAGCCTGGGCGGGGACGACTACGTCACCAAGCCCTACGACATCCCTGTCCTGCTGGCCCGGATCAGGGCGGTCCTGCGCCGCAGCGGCGGACCGGCGGGACCGGAGGCTCTGGAGACGGGCGGGCTGAGGCTCCACCTGGCCCAAGGGACCGCATCGGCGGGGGATCGCTGCGTGGAGCTGACCCGGAACGAGCTGAAGATCCTGGCCCATCTCATGTCCCACGCCGGGCAGATCGTCTCCCGCGCCGACCTGATCGACGCGCTGTGGGACAGCCAGATCTACATCGACGACAACACCCTCAGCGTCAACATGACCCGGCTGCGCGCCAAGCTGGAGGAGATCGGCCTGCCCGGCGTCATCAAGACCCGGCGGGGGATGGGGTATCAGCTATGACATTGGGAGAGTATCTGACCGACCGGCTGGGGCGCATCCTGGCCCAGATGACCTGCGGCGCGGCGGCCGCGTCCTTCCTCGCCGCCACCGGCACCCAGCCCGGCGTGCTGATCCTTTCGATCCTGGCCCTGTCGCTGGTCTGCGTCGCGGCGCATCTGGCGGATTTTTTCCGGCAGCGGGCCCGGCTCCGGGAGCTGGAGGAGGTCATGGACAGCCTGGACCAGAAATATCTGTTCACCGAGTGCGTCCAGCCGCCCAGGGGCCTCTATGAGCGGCGGCTGTTCGACCTGACCCGCCGGGCCGGGAGGGCCATGACGGGTGCGGTGTCCGATGCACAGGCGGCCCAGCGGGAGTACCGCGGATATGTGGAGCAGTGGGTCCACGAGATCAAGACGCCTATCACCGCCGCCCGCCTGATCTGCGGCCATCTGGACGGGGACCCACGCCGCCGGCTCACCTATGAGCTGGACCGGGTCCAGGCCCATGTGGAGCGGGCCCTGTTCTATGCCCGGGCGGAGAGCCCGGAGCAGGATTGCGTGATCCGTCAGGCGGACCTGGGGGAGATCGTGGCCCAGGCCATCGCAGACCACCGCACCCTCCTGATCCAGAGCGGCGTCCGGGTAGAGACGGCCGGGCTGGACCGCTGCGTCTACACCGATGGGAAGTGGGCCTCCTTCATCCTGGGCCAGCTCCTCCAGAACGCCGCCCGCTACCGGGGGGCGCAGCCGGCGGTCGTCCTCTCCGCCCGGTCCCTGGGGAGACAGGTACAGCTCACCGTCTCAGACAACGGCATCGGCATCCCCGCCCACGAGCTGCCCCGGGTGTTCGACCGGGGGTTCACCGGCAGCAACGGCCGGGCCTGCGGCGGCTCCACCGGCATGGGGCTGTACCTGTGCAGGAAGCTGGCCGGCTTCCTGGAGCTCGGCCTGGACATCGCCTCGGAGGAGGGGGCCGGGACCGCTGTGACGCTCACCTTCCCCGCAAAGGGGGACCTTACGAAACTGTAAGACAGCTCGATACGACTTCGATATGACGGCCTTTGTTTTTGGTGTATCATAGAGCCATGAGCAAAGGAGGAGACCATCATGCTGCAAGTACGAAACATCGAAAAATATTACGGGAACAAGAACAACGTCACCAAAGCCCTGGACCGGGTGAGCTTCGATGTGGGGGCTGGAGAGTTCTTGGCCATCATGGGGGCGTCCGGCTCCGGCAAGACCACCCTGCTCAACTGCATCTCCACCATCGACACCATCAGCGCCGGGAAGATCCTGCTGGACGGGACGAGCGTGGCCGATCTGTCCCAGGCAGAGCTGGCCAAGTTCCGCCGGGAGAGGCTGGGCTTCGTGTTCCAGGACTTCAACCTGCTGGACACCCTCACCGTCGAGGAGAACATCGGCCTTGCCCTTGCCCTGGACCACGCCGATCCCGCCGCCGTCCAGCGTCAGGTGCGGGACGTGGCCCAAAAGCTGGGCATCACCGACATCCTGGAAAAATTCCCCTATCAGGTGTCGGGCGGGCAGAAGCAGCGGACCGCCTGCGCGCGGGCCATCGTGGCGGGGCAGTCCCTGCTGCTGGCCGACGAGCCCACCGGGGCGCTGGATTCCAAGGCGTCCAAGAACCTGCTGGAGATCATGGACGCCATGAACCGGGACATGGGGACCACCATCCTCATGGTCACCCACGACGCCTACAGCGCCAGCTACGCCAAACGGGTGCTGTTCCTGAAGGACGGCCGGGTGTTCAACGAGCTGCTCCGGGGAGACCGGGGCCGGCCGGTGTTCTACCACGAGATCCTGGACGTGCTGGCCGCGTTGGGGGGTGATGTCAGTGACGTTATCTAAGCTGTCCCTGCGCAACGCGAAACGCCAGGCAAAGGACTATCTGATCTATTTCGTCACCGTGGTCATGGCCGCCGCCCTGCTCTACTCCTTCAACGGGCTGGTGTTCTCCCAGGAGATCGATGCTTTGTCCCGGGGGATGGCGATGCTCCCTATGATGATCGTGCTGGCCAGCATCGTTGTGGTGTGCGTGTTCGGCTGGCTGGTGGCCTACGCCACCCGATTCATGCTGCTGCGCCGGGGCCGGGAGCTGGGCACCTATCTGCTCATCGGCCTGGAAAGCAAGCAGGTGGTCCGGCTGTTCTTCCTGGAGAACCTGGCCGTGGGCGGCTGCGCCCTGGCGATGGGGGTGGGGCTGGGCGGACTGCTCTATCAGGCGTTTCGGGCCATGGTGCTGGCCATGTTCGGCCTGCCCTATCGCTTCGCCTTCGGCTTCTCCCTCCCCGCTGTGGGGCTGACAGCGGCCTATTTCGCCCTGATCTATCTCTACGCCCTGCGCAGGAGCCGGAAGTATATCCGCCGGGCGAACATCCGCGATCTGCTCTACTTCGACCGGCAGAACGAGGGCACGGTCATCCGGACCGGCAAGGGGCGGCAGGCGCTGTTCGCGCTGTCCATCCTGCTGGGCATCGCAGGGACGGTGCTGCTCATGATGCCCGATCTGACGCTGGCCGTCATCGGGGCGGGGTGCGTCATCGCGGCCCTGTTCGGATCTTTCCTCAGCTTCGCCTCCGGGGTGCCGGCCTTCTTCGATAAACGGCCCGCTCGCAAGTATAAGGGCCAGAACCTGCTGGTGTTCCGCTCCCTGACGGCCAAGCTGGCCACCATGGGGGTGCTGATGGCCACCATCTCCATGATCTTCACCGCCACCCTCATCTCCGAGGGGACGGGACTGGTGTTCCGGGGCCTCTTCCTGGGCCGGGCGGCGGAGGACTCCTGCTTCGACCTGTATATCAGCATCGACGGAGAGCAGATGGGTCTTGAGAGCTGCCTGGACTATGTCCGGGAGCACATCCCGACGGAGCGTTCTCTGCTGTACAGCATCTATCGGAGCGAGAACGCCCAGCTTCTGGAGTATCTCGATCTGGAGGACGACGCGTTCCACTATGACTACGCCCAGGACCCGGTGCTGCGATACAGCGACTACGCCGCCCTGCGGGCCATCGCGGGCTATCCCCCGGTGGAGCTGGCCCTGGGGCAGTATCTCCTCCATACCCAGCCCCATGTGGCGGGAAGGCTGAGAGATCGCCGCGATCCGATCGCCCTGGGCGGGAAAACGCTCGCCCCCGGCGGCATCCACACGGAGCCTCTGATGCAGAGCTTTGGGGTATCCAACGGGACGTGGTACGCTCTGGTGGTGCCGGACGAGGCCGCGGAAGGGCTGGCCGTCCACCACTGGGCTTACGCCGCCAAAACGGCCCAGCCTGTGCCCGAACAGGATTTTTACGACTTGACCGTCCTGGCCGACCAGGTCGGCTTCGAGTGGCAGGTCGCCACCAAGGCCCATGCGGAGGCGGAGGCAGCTTCCCAGACCGCCCTGTGCGTCTTCCCCCTGTACTACCTGGCCCTGTCCCTCACCATGACCGCCGCCACTATCCTCACCATCCAGCAGCTCAGCGAATCGGATCGCTATCGGAAACAGTTCGCCCTGCTCCAAAAGCTGGGCATGGACCGCCGGGAGATGGCAAAGGCCCTGCGGACACAGTTCGCCATCTACTACGCCATGCCGGCGATCCCTCCCGTGCTGATCGGGGTGCCGTTCATCGTGCATCTGGCTCAGCTCCCGGAGCCGGGCGTCATGGTCGGAGCCAACGCTCCTTTCGCGATCCTGTGCTCCGCCTTGGCGGTCTTCTTCCTCATCTACACCGTCTATATCGCCTTGGCCTATATCAGCTTGAAACGCAACGTGCTTCCGGAAGCGGTCTGACCGGCACGTTCCGAGGACCTTGGACGAAGAGCGCCGGGACGTGCAGGCATCGCCTGACGTCTCGGCGCTCTTCGCTTCAACCGAAGGGGGATGCTTTCCTCGAACACGCCTCGTCTCAGCGCGGCCGTCTGCGCCGCCTCATTCCCCTGAGAGCAGCGTCCTCGGAGCGACCTTTCTGATCCTCAAGGACAGCAGGCACAGCGTCGCGAAGGCGAACAGCAGCAGTCCCGCCCCCGCGATCGCGATGGCCCCCACCGGGACGGTGAAGGTACACTTCACGATCCCGATCCCGCTCAAGAACAGCGCGGTCAGCGGGTTGATGATGGAGCTGCACAGGACCAGTCCGATCGCGGTGGACACGGCGGCCGTGGGCATGAAGGAAAGGGCCGTCTGCAAGATCAACTGGCCGGTGGTGAAGCCCAGCGCCTTCATGATCCCGTGGTCCCGGCTCTTCTGGTTGAGCATGGTGCGCACCAAAAGATACAGCACGAAGATGATGATGACGGCGGACAGCGCCAGGATCGCCGCGACGATCGCCGTCATCAATGAGACGTAGACACCCGCCCCGGCATCCACCGCCGCCTGGACGTTGATCGTCGCGTTCACGCTGTCCCCGAATCGTTCCGTCATCTCCGTATTGAAGCTATCGAGATCCGTTTCGCCGGAGAGATCGAGGTAATAGCTGGTGTTGGTCAGCACTCCCAGCCGTTCGTAGCCCGCTCGGGTCAGCAGGCAGTCTTTGCCCAGGTTGTTGGTGATCTGGGTAAAGCCTGTGATCAGATAGGACGCCTGCCTGCCATTGGACGCGACCTCCATCTCATCCCCGATGGCAAGGCCCTGCTCCCGGGCATACTTGGCTGCGATCGCGATCTCGTTGTCAAATTTCGGGAACCGCCCGTCGAACACCACGCCTTGGTTGCCGACCTGTGCGAAATCGTCGCAGAGGGTGGCCATGAGCTCCACGCCGCCCACGTGCCAGACGTTGACGGTATGGTACAGATACACCTTTTCCACCCGGTCGTCCGCCCCCAGCGTATCCAAAAGATCGTCCTCGATCTCGGCCTGGACGTTGATGCAGGAATCCGCCGTCTCCCCCACGATCAGTTCGATGAACGGCCCCATATCCAAGATCATGTTTTCGATCATCAGCCCGGAAAACACCACCACCAGAGAGAGCACCAGCATGGTGACACAGACGGTGACGTTGTGCTTGACACTGGACAGGGTGGTCTTGAGGGCCAGGGCACAGTCCAGCGGCGCTTTCGTTTTGTCCAGTGGGACATGGTCGCGTTTGAAATTGTGGGTGGCTAGGCCCGACCTCAGCGCCGTGATGGGTTCGATCCTCCTGATCTTGCGGGAGGCCAACCACACCGCCAGCGCCACCGCACCGCCCAGGATGGCCAGGGTGAAGGCAAAGGGGAGGGGCAGGAACCGCATCGTATAGGGGATGCCCGTCTGCCCGATCATCATGGCGTTGATCCACGGGAACAGGGCGTAGGAGAGCCCCGCGCCGGCCGCTGCCGCCAATAAGGACAGTCCCAAGAACTGTACCAGCAGTGCGCCGATCAACTGCCCGGAGGTGTAGCCGATGGCCTTCAGCGCACCCAGGTCTTTCATACTGACCTGGATATAGTTGATGATGTTGGACGCGATGACGATCAGTGCGATCAAAAGTACGAGGAAGGCCATGGCGCTCATGATGCCTGAGCAGATCATCTGGGAGATGTAGCGGGATTGGGAGACCATGGCATAGGAGTTGCCGCATACACGTACCCCGGGGAATCGGCCGGACACCGCTGTTTTCAAGTCCGCCTCGAAGGTCTGGCTCTCCGCTCTGTCCTGGAGCCGCACCGAGCACAGCACCGCCTGGGGGGCATAGCCCAACGCCTCCAGCTCCTCATATTTGTCCCCGGTCAGGATGAGTTCCGTCATAGCGCAATTGTGAGAACCCATCATCACGCTGTTGAAAAAGCCGCACACCGTGTAGGCGACCTGATGGCTCCCGATGGACAGCTCGATGGTCTCGCCCAGGGCGATCTCCTCCGTCTGGTAGAGCATGGGCAGGTAGATCCCGCTCTCGCCGCCCCCCTCCTCCACGATCTCCGCTCTGCCGATTGAGCGGGACAGGGCGGTGTCCTTGTCCAGGAAGATCATCTCGCTGTTCAGTTCGCCGCCGTTGTAGTCGAAACTGGCCACCATGTGCATACAGGAGTCCAAGCGGAACTGGACGGCGCGGCCGTCTTGCTCCAGTTCATGGGCGAGGAACGAGCGGAACTCCTGGGTGTCGCTGTCCGCCGCCAGGGTGACGTGCCCGTCGTGGAGCTTGTCGTGATAGCGGTCGAAGTTGTCCTTGTAATCCATGGCCAGCATGAGCCAGAGGTCGAGCATCATGGCGGCGATCAAGATCAGAACCACGATGGCCACTGCCTGGCCCTTGGCGCGGCGCATGTTGGACCGGGCGATCAAAAAGCTTTTCCTCATGGTCACCACCCCATATCCTGGAGGAAACCGGACAGCTTCTCATGCCGCCGGGCGTCGCCGTGGACGTACCGGCCCAGATCGCACTCGCCCAGGATCGCGCCGTCCTTGAGGTACAGGATACGATCGCCCCGCCGGGCGGAGCGCATGTCGTGGGTCACCATGACCACGCTCTGGCCCTGTTCGTTGAACCGGGTGAGCGTGTCCAGCACGTCCAGCCCCGTCTGGGAATTGAGCGCGCCGGTGGGTTCGTCGGCGAACAGGATCTCAGGCGAGTTGATGAGCGCCCGGACGATGCCCACGCGCTGGGCCTCGCCGCCGGAGATCTGGGTGGGGAACTTCCGATAGGCGTCCTCGGGGATGCCCACCGCCGCGAACAGCTCCTTGGCCCGCCGGACCAGGGCCTTCCTGTCCTTGTCCACCAGCAGTCCGGCGGACAGCACGTTGTCCATCACGCTCATACCGTCGATGAGGTAGATCTGCTGGAACACGAACCCGCAATGCTCCCGCCGGAACACCGCCAGCCCGTCCTGGGACAGACCGGAGATGACCTGGTCCCCGAAGGTGATCGTGCCCAGGGTGGGCGTGTCCATCCCGGAAAGGGCGTACAGCAGCGTGGACTTGCCCGCGCCGCTGGCGCCCATGATGACGGTGAAGTCGCCTTTGTACAGCACCAGATCGATGTTCCTCAGGACGTGCTGCATGGAGCCGCCGTTCGAAAAGGATTTGCTCAGTCGCTCGGTCTTCAATAGGATCTCTTTCATGACGGGATACCCTCCTTTACACGTCCTATTTTAGATACTTGGACCTTAACTGTCTTTATGAGATCCTTAAAAAATCCTTAGATCCCGTGGCTCAGGGCGATCTGGACCGTCACCCTGAGTCCGGAGGCCCCGTTCTCCAGGAGCAGCCGTCCCCCCATCTCCCGCATACAATGGTCGGCGATGAACAGCCCCAGCCCGGCGCCCTCTATGCCGCCGGCGTTGCCGCCGCGTTTGAACCGTTCCTTCAGGCGTGGCAGCTCCGACTCCGCGACCCCGCCGCCATGGTCCTCCACACAGACCGCCAGGCAGCCCGCCTCGATCCCCACGCTCACATCGATCTTCGTGCCGGCGTATTTGTAGGAATTGGAAAAGATATTGTCGAACACCTGCTGGAGCCGGAGCCTGTCCGCGAACAAAAGGCACGCGGGGACCTCGGGCAGGACCGCCCGGTGCAGGTAGTCGGCATTCTCCAGAAGGGAGCGCAGCTCGCCGCTGTCCAGATCAGACGGCGTGACGGTCAGTTCGTGGAGCTCCTCCAACGTGGCGGAGAAGAGATCGGTCACCAGCGTATCGATCTGATCGGCTTTCTGGACGATCTGCTGATAGTTCCTCCTGCTCTTGTCATCCGCAGCCAGGGCGGTGCCCACCTCGGAGGCCGCCTTGATGCTGGCCACCGGCGTTTTGATATCGTGGGACAGCTTGGCCACCAGCTCTTTCTTTGCCGAGGCCGCTTTCGCCTCGGCGAGCCGCGCTTTCTTCAGCTCGGATCGCATGAGGTCGAAGCTCTCGGTGAACGCCCCGAACAGATTGAGCCGGTCCATCTCCAGCGGTATGTCCAGGTCGCCTCCCGCGACGCGTTGGGCGAACTGCTCCAGCTTGCGGAAGGGGAGCACCATCGTGCGACGCATATAGCAGGCATATCCCGCACAGATGCCGAGCTGCAAGAGCATCACCGCCGCTATGGCGAGGACGACGGCCCGTGTCTCCTCCCGGAACGTCATCGCGTCGTCGTTGTGGATGATGAGCTTCCCCACCCGCGTCCCGCCGGACTCGATGTCCAGGATCGTGTCCTTGTGGGCGATCGCGGCGTTGATGCTCTCGCTCAGCCCCGGTCCCGTCCGGTATAGGACCGTTCCGTCGGCGTCGAGCACCACATAGTCGAAGCCGGTGGCGTCGATATGATCGCCCAGGGCTCCCCAGTCACGCTGCACGGTCTGCACGATCTCGTTGACCGCCACCGTATCCTGGGTGTCCCCGTTCCGGCGGACCGTGAACGAGGCCAGTACCGCCAGCTCTGCCGCGAAGGCCAGCAGCAGGCCGGCGGTAAAGATGCGGTCCCTCATCGGCGGTCCCCTTTGAACCGGTAGCCCTCGCCCCAGGCCGTGAGGATGTATCCTGGGCTGCCCGGATCCCGCTCGATGGCCTCCCGTATCTTACGGATATGCACGTTCAGCGTGCCGTCCCCGGTGAACCGGTCCTCCCAGACCTTTTCGAACAGCTCCCGTTTGGGGATCGTCCTGCCCTCGTTCTGGATCAGATAGGCCAGCAGCTTGAACTCGAGGGCCGTCAGCTTGGCGGGGGTCCCATCGACCAGTACCTGCCGCGCGTCGAGGTCCACGCTCAGCCGTCCGTCGGAATAGTTCGCGCTGCCCTTTTTCCCGCAGCGCTTCAGCACCGCCTTCACCTTGGCCAGCAGGACGCCGAGGGAATAGGGCTTCTGGATATAATCGTCGCCGCCGATGCTCAAGGCGACGATCTGATCGTCATCGCTGGTCCTGGCCGAGATGAACAGGATAGGGAGTTCCATGCTCTCCCGGAGTTCCCGGCACAGATCGAAGCCGCTCCCATCTCCCAGGTTGATATCGAGCAGCAGCAACTGCGCCGAGTTTTCCCGGAAAAAGTCCCGGCAGTCCGTGGCGCTGTACGCGACCGCGGCATTGACGCCGAACAGCCCGAAGTATTCCGCTGTGCTGTCCGCCAGCAGCCTTTCATCGTCTATGATCAAACAGTCATAGGTCATATCCAGTCTCCTCTCGTTCCATGTCGGACGCCGCTTCCCAACGGCGTATCTCCCTGTCGCCGCTCCTTCTCCCTCGAGCCTGGGCCTCTGTCCGGCCCTTATCACTCGTTGACAGGGCAAGTATAACAGGTTTTTTCCTAAAAGTCTCTTATACTTTTCTTAAAAACTGTGCGGCCGTATCCGTTCACACCGGATACGCCGCAGTTCCAGCGGCCGTCCGGTGGAACTGGGCCGTTCTCATGGAGACCGCAGCTTACGCCATCCGCCCCCCTGCGGCGGGGCCCGATCGGACGTTCCTGCCGGCAGATCCTGCGTCCGTTGATGCCGCATCCAGGCGGGCATATTTTTTGTTTGTTTTTTTGTAAAAAAAAGATTGACATTTTCGGGAGGATGAGGTATAGTACTGACTGTACCAGCCAGGGCGGTAACAAGGCGGCGTAGCTCAGTTGGCTAGAGCACTCGGTTCATACCCGAGTTGTCACCGGT
>CANRXB010000039.1 GCA_947643715.1 uncultured bacterium | reverse complement strand
GTGTGGGGGTTTTTTGTGCCCCTCTTGGGGGTAAATCTTTTGGCCGGCTTAATTCACAAACCCCCCCCCCCCTGCGGGGGGGGGGGGGGGGGCCCCCCCCCCCCCCCCCCCGACGGCGTTTTCTGGCCCTAACAGCGCCCTGTTTTGCCTCATCAGGTTTCGGTAAATCGTGGGACCAGGGCAGCCCAGAGGGGTGGATTTAAGAGCGAAGGGCAAAAGTGGGATAAACTGAGTCCACGTCTGCCCGCAGTGCGGACAGATACAATGTATGCGGAAAAGTGTGGTAGGAACAGTAAGTGAGGGCGATGCAGAAACGTCCCGATGGGGCGGATGCCTACCCTTTTGGGTAGGGCAAGCATCGCGTCCGGCTATACGCCGCCCGCACTCGCCGGGGCGCTGCCCCGGCACCCCCTGCCCCTAAAGGGGAGAAAAGTGCAATACAGAAGGAGAAGTCCCTTGCAAAATTTGCGTCGCAGTAAACAAAAAGAGAACCCACCGGCCCAAAGCTATCCGCACCAAAAAAGTATCGCTTGAGACGTTGCGAATTGCACCACTGTCTTCAAAGAGAGCGGCCGCCAGCGCAGACAAAAAAATATGTGTCTGAATTGATAATCCTTCCCGTTTCCAGTAGCTATTCTCGCTGGAGTATGGTATGGTCTGACGTTGCGAAAGGAGGCGGTGCCGGATGGCAAAACGTCGGGCCAATGGCGAGGGCAACATCCGCAAGCGGAGCGACGGCCGCTGGGAGGGGCGGTATACATCGGGCCGTGACCCGGACACTGGGAAAGTAATCTACAAAAATGTGCTGGCGAAAACCCAGAAGGAATGCAAAGAGAAGCTGAAGCGGGCCATCGAGGAAAACGCCAAGGTGGACACCATCCGGGCGGAGCAGTACACCGTGGGTCAGTGGATGGATGTGTGGTTTGAAAACTGTGCGAAAATCAAGGTGCGGCCTTCCTCCCACAAGACCTATCGAGGGTACATCGACAACCACATCAAGCCCAGCATCGGGAAAATTCCGCTCGGCAAATTATCCTCTCTGGATTTACAGAAGCTGTACAAAAAGCTGTTGAGTGGCGGCAGGGTGGAGCGGGTCGAATCTAAAAAACAACCCAAAGGTCTCAGCGCCAAAACGGTACGCAACATCAACCAGGTGATTTCCTCCGCCATGGAGTTTGCCATCGAGCAGAAACTCATTGCAGCAAACCCTACGGACGGCTGTGCCCTGCCCAAGCTGGAGCACCGGGAGATGAAAACCCTTCCCACCGAGCAGCTGGCGTCCTTCCTCCACGAGGCCAAAGAGAGCGGCGTGTTTGAGCTGTACTACATTGAGCTGGCCACGGGCTTGCGCCGGGGCGAACTGCTGGGCCTCAAATGGGAGGACATCGACCTGGAGCGGGGCACGATCCAGGTGCGCCGCCAGATCGCCCGAATCGACGGTGAAGTTGTGGAGGCTCCGCTCAAGACGAAAAACTCTTATCGGAGCGTGTCCATCGGGCACGATGCCGTGGAAATCCTCAAGGAGCAGCGGAGAAAAACCAACAGTGAATACGTGTTCCCCTCGCCCACAGGCGGCCCCATCTCCCCAGACAGCGTGCTCCATATGCTCCATCGGGTGCTGAAGCGGGCGGGATTGCCCCAGATTCGATTTCACGATATGAGACATACGTTCGCCACTGTGGCCCTGCAAAACGGAGTAGATATCAAAACCGTGAGCGGGATGCTGGGCCACTACAGTGCTGGATTCACCTTGGACACCTACGCCCACGTGACCACCCAGGCCCAGCGGCAGGCGGCAGATACCATGGCGAATATCCTCTCCGATGCTGTTGGGAACTAAAGAATCGTTTCCCCGTATGGGTCAGCGCATGGGTCAAAGCGCTGACCCATTTTTTGACCCAGATTATTTTCCGACAAAAGCAGAGAAGAAGCCCTGAAATCTTGCGATTTCAAGGCTTCTTTGGTTGCGGGGGCCGGATTTGAACCGACGACCTTCGGGTTATGAGCCCGATGAGCTACCAGACTGCTCCACCCCGCGATATGAAATTGGTGCCGGAGACCGGAGTCGAACCGGCACGGGATCGCTCCCACAGGATTTTAAGTCCCGGGCGTCTGCCTATTCCGCCACTCCGGCTTGTTGATTCCTGATTATATTAGCACGATCTCCCTCCGATGTCAACCCCCAATTTTTCCGGCCTATGACGATCCGCTCACGATCGCCGCGCGAAGCGATCTCCCCGCGCTCACCACGAGAGCCGACCCCTGCCGGTCCCTCCTCATGAAAGCGTCGGGGCTTCCACCGGCGGGCACTCAGCTCGGACGGAGATCTTCCTCTTTCCTCATTGACTTGTCCCGGCCCAACAGATAAAATGATAAGAAGGATCTGTGAGGAGGGAGCGGTCGATATGCGGAAGCTGAGCTGGTTCTCCGGCGGCTTTGCTGCGGCCTGCCTGTGGGCGTGCTATGGCGCGGCGGGGCTCCTGCTCTCACTGGCCGTCGTTCTGTCGGCCCTGGCTTCCATGATGGTCATGTGGCTGCACACCCGGCTCGGGATCCGTGGACGCCCGATCCTCCTGCGCCGCCCGAAGGAGACGGGGCCGCTGTCCCGGCATGTCCTCTATCAGATCTCCCGGCGTGGTACGGCTCTATGCCTGGGCGCGCTGCTCGCCGTGCTGTGGACAGCGATCTATTCCGCAACGTTCCGCGCTCCCGCCGAACGCTGGGTCGGCGACGCGGTGCGCTTGTCCGGCGAGGTCTCCTCTTACCCTGCCCCTACCTCCATCGGAGGCTGGTCGATGACCGTCCGCCTGGACGATGGACTCTTCGCACCGGACGTGCTGGTCTACGCGCCCGCAGACTGGGGCGAGCTGCGTCCCGGCGACCGGATCTCCTTCACTGCCCGGGTCGTATCCTCCGACCGCGCCTACGGCAGTGAGACCACCTACTACACCGCACGGGGCGTATATCTGCTGGCTTATTGCAAGGAAACGCCCGACGTCGTCCCTGCTCAGCGCGTCCCCATCCGGTATTGGCCCGCCCTGTGTGCCCGCAAGCTCCATGACGGCATCTATACCGCTTTCGACGAGACCGCCGCTCCCATCGCCGCTGCGGTCACCTTGGGCGACAAGTCCGGTCTGGACGGCCCGCTCCACTCCGCCTTCGACCGGGCGGGACTGATGCACGCCGCAGTGGTCTCAGGGCTCCACATCAGTTTCCTGGTGCGTGCCGTCCTGCTCGTCTGCCGCGGCCGGCGCAAGGCCGCATTGGCCACGATCCCCGCGCTGGTGTTCTATGCCCTCATGGCAGGCGGCACACCGTCGGCCTTTCGTGCGGTCATCATGCAGAGCGCTATGTTGTTCGCGCCGATCGCCCAGCGGGAGCAAGACGCGCCTTCCGCTTTGAGCTTCGCCCTGCTGGTGCTCCTGGTCCAGAACCCCTTCGCTGCCGCCAGCGTGGGCCTCCAACTCTCCTTCGCCTCGGTGGCGGGCATCCTCCTGGTCTCCGGTCCGCTCTTCCAAACGCTGTACCGGCCGCTCAAAAGGCTGCGGCCTCCCGACGGACGGCGTCTCCCGCTCCGGCTGTGGAAGCTGGGCCGGACCGCTCTGGCCGGTGTGGCCACCTCCCTGGGCGCCATGCTGTTCACCTCGCCCCTCATTGCCCTGTACTTCGGGCAGATCGTGCTCCTTTCTCCGATATCCGGCGTGCTGGTGTTGTGGGCGCTGAGTCTCTTGATGGCCTTCGCTCTGGTCTTGGGGAGCGTCGCCATCTTCCTCCCCGGCCCCGCCGCTCTGCTCGGATCCTTCGCGGGCCTGCTGGGTCATTACGCCCGTTGGGCCGCACTGGTCCTCGGGCGGTTCCCCTTCGCCTCCTTGAGCACCGACAGCCAGTACTGCCTCATCTGGCTGGCCGCGGTATATCTCACACTGGCGGTGACATGTCTGGGCCGTGAGAAAGGGCTCCGGCAGCTTCGCAATGGCGCACTGTCCCTGACGGTCCTGCTGTTCATCGCCATCGGTCTGGCCAGACTGGAGGTGGAGACCGCCGATCTCACCGTGGTCGCGCTGGACGTGGGACAAGGCTCGTCCACCGCTCTGCTGTCCGGCGGGAAAGCGGCCCTGGTGGACTGCGGCGGCGACGGATCCCGGAACGCGGGCGACACGGCCGCCGACTATTTCGCCGCCCAAGGCCGGACCCACCTGGACCTGTTGGTGCTCACCCACTTCGATGATGACCACTTCAACGGGGTGGAGCAGTTGTTCTACCGCATGGATGTGGACCGGGTCGCCGTCCCCGGCAGCGATGCAGACCCGGAGGACCTTGCCCAGGTGTTGGCGCTGGCCCGGGCAGAGGACGCCGAGGTCATCCTGGTGGATGGGACGGAGCTGTTCTCTCTGGGCGGCGCGGAGATCACACTGTATCCGCCCATGGGCCAAGGGACCTCCAACGGGTCGGGACTGTTCGTCCTTTGCACCGCCGGAGATTTCGACGTCCTCATCACGGGAGACGCCGACGCGTTCGTGGAGAAGATGCTGGTGAAATACTGTCCCATCCCCGACATCGAGCTGTTGATCGTGGGCCATCATGGCTCCAAAAACTCTACCTGTGAAGCGTTCCTTCAGGCCACTGCGCCGGAGCTGGCCATCATCTCTGCGGGAGCCCACAACTCCTACGGCCATCCCGCGCAGGAGACGTTGGACCGGCTGGAAGCGTTCGGGACACAGGTCCACCGCACCGACCAAGAGGGGACCGTCACCGTTTCCTTGCGGGACGAGGCGGTGGGGATATCCTGACGAAAAGGAGGGCGCGCCATGCCGCCCAAAAAGAAAGCCGCGGACAACACCGCCATACAGGAGCTCAAGCAGGCCATACAGACGGGCAGTCTCAGGCCATTCTATATCTTCCACGGGGAAGAGGCGTTCCTGCGGGACTATTACCTGGGGCTGCTCAAGCAGGCCGTCCTGCCCGCCGGACTGGAGGAGTTCAACCTCCACGCAGCCAAGGGGAAGGACTGCTCTGTGGACTGGATCGAGCAGGCGGTGGACTGCCTGCCCATGATGAGCGAACGCACCCTGGTGACGGTCACCGACTTCGACCTGTCCGGGCTGGGGGAAAAGCCCAGGGAACGGCTCTTGTCCATCCTGTCCGCCCTGCCGGACTACTGTACGCTGGTGTTCGTCTACGACCTGATGCCCTACAAAGTGGACGGACGCTCCAAGCTGTCCGCCCTGCTGAAAAAGCAGGGGGGCGTGATCGATTTCCAGCGCCAGGGGGAAAAGAGCCTCACCGGCTGGGTCTGCCGCCAGTTCCAAAAGGTGGGGAAGTCCATCGATCCTATGGACGCCAGCTATCTGATCTTCCTGTGCGGCGACCTGATGCACGACCTGTCCTCTGAGATCGGCAAGATCGCCGCCTATTCCGCCCATGCCCGGATCTCCCGCGAGGACATCGACGCGGTGGCTACCCCGAAGGTGAGCGCGGTCGTGTTCAAGATGACCGACGCCATAGCCTGCAAGGATTTCGACAAAGCCGCCGGCGTGCTGGCCGACCTGCTCCACGACCGGGAGGCCCCGGTGATGATCCTGTCGGTGATGGGCAAATACTTCCGGCAGCTCTACACCGCCCGGCTGTTCCTGGACAGCGGGAAGAACAAAGCGGAATATATGCAGCTTTGGAACATGAACGCAGGCTACTATATGGAACAGCAGGCGGGCAGGCTGCTGGACGCGGCCAAGCGTTTCTCCCTGCCCTGGTGCCGGTACGCCGTGCGCCGCTGCTCGGAGACGGACCTCGCCCTGCGGTCGGCCTACGGCAGAGAGGGCGAGGTGCTCACCGCCCTGCTCATGGAGCTGGCCTCGGGCCGGAGGGCGGCGGTATGACGGCCCCTCTGCGCATCCGGGAGGCCATCGTGGTGGAAGGCCGGTACGACAAGAGCACCCTGGCCGGGGCGGTGGACACGACGATCCTGGAGACCGCCGGCTTCGGCGTGTTCAACGACGCCGAGCGCCTGGCCCTGCTGCGCCGGCTGGCGGCCAAGCGGGGGCTCATCGTCCTCACCGACTCCGACGGGGCCGGGTTCGTCATCCGCAACTACCTCAAGGGGGCCATCCCGCCGGAGCAGCTCAAGCACGCGTACATCCCCGACGTATACGGCAAGGAGCGGCGCAAACGCGCCCCCGGCAAAGAGGGCAAGCTGGGCGTGGAGGGGATGTCCCCGGCGGTGCTGCGCCGCGCCATCCTCCGGGCCGGGGCCACGGTGCTGGACGGCCCTGCGTCCCGCCGCTCCCAGGGAACGCTGACCCCCGCGGACCTGTTCGCCCTGGGGCTTTCGGGGACCCCCGATGCGGCCTGCCGGCGGGCCGCTCTGCTGCGGCGGCTGGAGCTGCCTGAGCACATGAGCGCCAAGGCCCTGCTGGCGGCGCTGAACGCGCTGTATACGCCGGAGGAGCTGGTCGAGCTGCTGGAGGAGCAAGACGCCGCCGATCCATGAAGAAGAGCTCCGGACCATGGTCCGGAGCTCTTTCTCATGGATCGATCCGCGCACTCCCTCACAGGTAGTACAAAAACCGGGTATTGTACTTCTTGTACATCCACGCCCCCAGGCCGATCGCCACCGCGACGTCCGCGAACAGCAGCAGATGGAACCACATCGTGGGGATCGTGGCTTCGATCACGATCTTCCGAAAGTATCGGATGAACAGATAGATCGGGTTCAGGAGGAACAGGTTTTGGACCGACTGGCTGTATCCGTCGATCGTATAGAAGATGGCGGACATGTACATCAGCAGCATGGTGAACACCGACCACAGGTATTGGATGTCCCGGAAAAAGACGTACAGCGCCGACAGGATCAGCCCGATCCCGATGTTGAAGAGCAGGAGCATCGCCAGCGGGTAGAGCAGGAAGAGGAACTTCCAGGTGAAAACGATCCCGTCCACCACGCAGAACAGGAAGAACAGCGCCAGCGTCAGCCCGAAGTTGATCAGCGTCTGGATGTTCCGGGCCAGCAGGAACAGGTATTTGGGGACGTTCACCTTCGTGAAGATCCCCGCGTTGTTCATGAGCGAGGACATCCCCTGGTTGGCGGAATCGCTGAAATAGGAGAAGATCAGGTTCCCGCAGAACAGATAGGTCGTGTAATGCTCCATGTCCCGCCCGAAGAACCGAGTGAACACCAGCTTCATGACCAGCAGCGTCAGCAGCGGCGACAGGATGCTCCAGCCCATGCCCAGCACCGTGCGTTTGTACTTCTTCTTGAAATCCCGCTTCACCAGTTCCTCGAACAGGAACCGGTGCCGCTTCAGCTTCTCGATCATGGCGCCTTTCCATCGGACAGCCGCGCGATCGCGTGGTCCAGCCATCCCTGGTGCGCGAGATACCACCGGATGGTCTGCTCCATGCCCTGCTCGAAGGTGCGGGAGGGACGCCAGCCCAGTTCCTCGGCGATCTTGGTGCTGTCGATGGCATATCTCCGGTCATGCCCCAGCCGGTCGTCCACGTGGGAGATCCACGTCTCGTCCTTCCCCACCGCCCGGAGGATCAGCCGGACAATCTCCAGGTTGGTTTTTTCGCTGTTGCCGCCGATATTGTACACTTCGCCCGCTCTGCCCCGCTCCAGCACCGCCAGGATGGCAGAGCAGTGGTCCTCCACATAGAGCCAGTCCCGTACCTGGAGCCCGTCCCCATACACCGGCAGCCGCTCCCCCTGCAGGCATTTGCGCAGCATCAGCGGGATGAGCTTCTCCGGGAACTGATACGGGCCGTAATTGTTGGAACACCGCGTGATGTTGACCGGGAGCCCGTAGGTCTTGTGATAGGCCCGCACCATCATGTCCGCGCCGGCCTTCGACGCGGAGTAGGGGCTGTTGGGGGCCAGCGGCGTCTGCTCCGTGAACTTCCCCTCCTTGCCCAGCGTGCCGTACACCTCGTCGGTGGAGACCTGCAAGAACCGCACGCCTTGCGCGCACGCCCCCTTCGGATCGGGCCGCCACGACGCCCGGGCCGCGTCCAGCAGCGCCTGCGTCCCGAGGACGTTCGTGCGCAGGAAGGTCTCCGGCTGTTCGATGCTGCGGTCCACATGGCTCTCCGCGGCGAAGTTGACGACGGTGTCGAACCGGTACTGCGCGAACAGCCTGCCCACCAGCTCCCGGTCGCAGATGTCGCCCTCCACGAAGATATGGCGCGGGTCGTCGCAGACCGGGCGCAGGTTCTCCAGATCGCCCGCGTAGGTCAGCGCGTCCAGATCCACCACCCGGATCGCCCGATCGGTCCGGAGGAGGTATCGGACGAAATTGGAGCCGATGAACCCGGCCCCGCCTGTCACTAAGATATCCTTCATTTGGCCTCCTTACTCCGCCACCACGCGGACCAGCCGCTGGATCCTGGCGGTATCTCCCAGATAGGACTCTTGCTGCTGCCTGGTGTCGAAGCGGAACACCAATGTCCCGACCGACTCGTTGGCGCCGGTGAACGCCCGGACCGGATCGCCTTCCCGCACCCACAGATCCACCTCATGCACGAACGGCTCCAGCTCCGGCGCGATCCGGAGCGCACGGAACCTGCCGGGCGTCTGCGCGTGCAGGACATACTCCCCCCAATAGCCCTGGAAGGGCCTCTGGCGGACGTCGGGCAGGGGGTCGCCTACCGCGGCCTTCACCGCGGCCTGGATCAGATCCACCCCCGTCGCGGCGCTCACGATCTCGGCCAGGCGGTTCCCGCCGCCCCGGGGGGCGACCTCCATGATGTAGGGCGTGCCGTCGATGCCCACGCGGGTCTCCACGTTGTAAAGAGAGGTGCCCATGCCCAGCAGCGTCAAGAGCCGCTGCAGCTCTTCTGTGAGCGTCTGCTGGTGGCAGGCGGGCATCCGGGACGGCCAGGTGAACGCAGCAGGCGTATATGGATTCTGCGCCGCCGGATCGAACCTCTGGTCGGAGAACGAGACGAACGCCAGCCGTCCGTCGATGGAAAAGCAATCGCTGTCTGAGGAGTCCCCCAGCTTCTCGATGAACTCCTCCAGGATCAGCCGCCCGCAGTGGGAATACCGCAGCGCGTTTTGGACCGCGCCGGCGAGCTGGTCCGGCTCGTCCACCCGGGCCACCCCTTTGCTGCCGGCGGAATCCACAGGCTTCACGATCAGCGGCCACCGCAGCCCGCCGCTTTTCCGGACGGCCTCCTCCACGCTGCCGCAGCCCGCCGACCGGGGCGCCGCGAAGCCGTTCTCCTGCAAAAAGCGCCGGAACCGGTCCTTGGCCTGCAGCACTTCCACCGACGCCAGCGGACAGGTGGGCAGGCCCAGCCGTTCACAGGCATAGGCGGCCGTCACGACGCCCGGGTCGGTGGCGAAGGACATGATCCCGTCCGCCCGCACCTCCTGCGCCACGCGCACGACGCCCTCCCGGTCGAGGATGCTCACATCGTGGTATGCGTCTGAGTAGCTGTGCGCCGGATTGTCCGGCAGATAGTCGCAAGTGATCGCCTCGTGGCCCAGCGCGTGGGTCGCCCGGATCACGGGGATCAGATATCTGGAGCCGCCCAGCAGCAGCAATCGTTTCATCTCATACCTCACCTACCTATGTTCATCGGTCTCCTCCGCCAGCGCGAGGATGTACTGACCGTAGTCTGTCATCTCCAGCTCCCTCCCGAGCTGCCGGAGCTGGTCCAGCGTGATGAAGCCCCGCCGCCAGGCGATCTCCTCCAGGCAGGCGATGTACATCCCCTGCCTGCTCTGCATCGCCTCCACGTATTGCGCGGCGCTGAGCATCCCCTGCGGGGTCCCGGTGTCCAGCCATGCCATGCCCCGCCCCATGCGCTCTGCCCGCAGCCGACCCAGCCGCCGGTATCTCTCGTTCACCGCCGTGATCTCCAGCTCCCCCCGGGGCGACGGCTCGATCCCTTCGGCGATCGACACCACGTCGCCGTCGTAGAAATACAGCCCCGGGACCGCGAAATTAGACCTTGGCCGCGCCGGCTTCTCCTCCAGGGACAGCACCGTCCCGTCCGGCGCGAACTCCACCACGCCGAACTCGCCGGGGTCCTTCACGGGATACCCGAAGATGGTCGCGCCGGGGTTCTGCTCAGCCGCCTGGCCCAGCATCAGGGAGAGGTTCGCCCCGTAGAAGAAATTGTCGCCCAGGATCAGGCACACAGGGGAGCTGTCCAGGAAGGACTTTGCCAACAGGAACGCCTGGGCCAGCCCCGCCGGGCGCTCCTGGACGCAGTACGAGAACCGCACGCCCAGGCGCTGCCCGTCCCCCAGCAGACGGCGGTAGGACGGCAGGTCCTCCGGCGTGGAGATGATCAGGATGTCCCGGATCCCCGCCAGCAGCAGGACGGACAGCGGGTAATAGACCATCGGCTTGTCGTAGAGCGGGAGGATCTGCTTGGAAGCCGCCAGCGTCATCGGGTACAGCCTGGTCCCGCGCCCGCCGGCGAGTACGATCCCTTTCATGACCACCGCTCCTATCTCAAGATGGCGTCGCACACGCGCTCCACGTCCTCCGGAGCCATACCGGCGTAGAGCGGCAGCGTCAGCACATGGTCCGCGTGATACTGCGCCACGGGCGTCTCATAGTGTGCATATCTCCCATTATAGCACTCCGCGCGGTCGACCGCAGGATAAAAATACCGCCGGGCGAAGATGTCCCGATCGGCCAGCCTTTTGAGCACCTGCTCCCGATCGTACTTGAAGCCGTCGAAGATGACGGGGTGATACGCATAGTTATATGTCACCTTCTCCTGGGGCCGGAGCAGGCGGATGCCCGGCACGCCGGACAGCCGCTGGGCATACAGCTCGCTGGCCATCCTGCGCGACGCGATCTCGCGTTCCAGATACTTCAGGTTGCACAGCCCCATGGCGGCCTCGAACTCGTTCATCCGCGCATTGGTCCCGATGTAGCCGATCTCGTCGTTCCCCGTGAACCCGAAATTGACGATCTCATCCAGGGACGGGAACGCCGACGGGTCCCGATATGTGACGATGCCGCCCTCGATGGTATGGAACACCTTGGTGGCGTGGGTGCTGAACATGACGGCGTCGCCGAAATTGCCCACGCCCACCCCGTCCAAGGTCTCCCCGAACGCGTGCGCTCCGTCATAGATCACGACCAGCCCGTGCTTTTTCGCGATCCGCTCGATGTCGTCCACATGGCACAGATATCCATAGACGTGGGTGGCTACGATTGCCGAGGTCTTTTCTGTGATCAGGGCCTCGATCTTCCCGGGGTCGATCGTGAGATCCGACTCCAGGATGTCGCAGAACACCGGCTCGAGTCCGTTGCGGACGATCGCGTGGGACGTGGATATGTGTGTGAACGGCGTGGTGATCACTTCGCCGGTAAGCCCGGCCGCCTGGATGACGGCCTCCAGCGCCAGATGGCCGTTGGCGAACAGCGAGACGTGGGGCGTACCCAAATATCGCTCCAACTGCTCCTCGAACCGGCGGTGGAGCGCGCCGCGGTTGGACAGCCACCGGCTGTCCCAAAGTCCTCGGATCTCTTCCACATACTCCTCGAACGGCGGCATGGAAGAGCGAGTGACCGGTATCTTTCGATCTGTCATCTTTGGACCTCCTGTCTTTTTCCTGTCCTCATCGACCGCTGTCGATGTCTTTCAGATATGGCGCGGCCCGATCCTTCTCCGACGATATCAGCTCGTCGGCTGCGAACGGCCAGCGCACGTCCAGCTCCGGGTCGTCCCAGCGCACAGCGCGGTCGTGCTCGGGCGAATAGGGAGCGTCCACCATGTATTGCAGCTCGGAGATCTCCGACAAGGACACCACCGCATGTCCGAAGCCCTTGGGGATGAACAACTGCTCATGGCTGTCCGCGTCCAGCTCTACGCAGACCCACTGCCGGAACGTGGGGGAGTCCCGGCGCAGATCCACCGCATAGTCCATGACGCGCCCCACCGTGCACCGCACCAGCTTGCTCTGCGCGAACGGCTGCTCCTGGAAATGGATCCCCCGCAGCACGCCCTTCCTGGTGGAGCGCAGATGGTTCTCCTGGACGCACCGCAGCTCCACCCCGAGCTGCCGGGACAGCTCCCGGAACGAATAGCTTTCCATGAACCATCCGCGGGGATCCGTGAACACCTTCGGCGTCACCACGAACACCCCCGGGAGGGCCGTATGCTCTACCTGCATCTATAGACCTCCTCCATATCCCTTCGTGAGCCATTGGATGAACTCGCGCACCGCGCCCTGCCCGCCGCACCGGGAGGAGACGAAGTCCGCCTCCGCTTTGACCTCTCCCGCCGCGTCCGCCGGGCAGCCCTTCACGCCGCACCGGCGCATACAATCCAGGTCCAGTATGTCGTCCCCGATGTACGCGATCTCCTCGAAGGCGCAGCCATATTTCTCCGCTACCTGGACGAGCGTGTCCAGCTTGTCGTGCTTCCCCTGGTGGACCTCCTCGATCCCCAGCTCAGCGGCGCGGTTGGCGACGATCTCGGAGCGGCGTCCCGTGAGGATCGCCGGTACGATCCCATACCGGGGCAGGATCTCATGGATCGCG
Source organism: uncultured bacterium (assembly GCA_947643715.1). Classification (GTDB taxonomy): domain Bacteria; phylum Bacillota; class Clostridia; order Oscillospirales; family Oscillospiraceae; genus Enterenecus. Next base: position 11,130 of record CANRXB010000039.1, on the reverse strand, counting down.
TACCCATCCTTGATGTCGAACGCTTTCATCACCTCTCCCCGCGCCCCCATGTAGATCCTGCCGTCCGTCAGGGTGCCGTCCACGTCCATCACCAGCAATCTCACCTTCTTCATCCCGTTCCTCCTCCCCCGCCCACCGCGTCCCGCAGCGAGGCGAAGATCTCTTCGTAGCTCCCGGGCTTCCCGAACAGCGCCGCCGTGCCCAGCACGAAGCCGTCCACGCCCTTCTCGCTCCACTCCACGATCCGCTGCGCAGAGCACGCCCCGTCGATCGACAGCTCCAGCCCCAGCCGGGGCTTGAGGCGCAGGAGCCGCTCGATCTTCTGGTCGATATAGGGCAAATAGATCTGCCCCGCATGTCCCGGGTTCACCCCCATGATCATGACGTGCTCCACGATGCGCAGCAGCTCCGTCACGCTCTCGATCGAGGTGCCGGGACTGAGCACGATCCCCGGTTCGATCCCCGCCTCCACGATCTTTTGGAGCACCGTGGCCGGGTGCCGGTCCGATTCCGGGTGGATATAGATCAGATCCACCCCCGCTCGAGCGAACGAGTCGATGTATTGGCCGGGCCGGCAGATCATCAGATGCAGCTCCGTGGGGATGTGGGCGTGCCGGCAGACGCACCGGATGTCCTCCAGGCCCATGGCGAAGTTGGGCACGAACTGCCCGTCCATCAGGTCCAGGTGGAACCGGTCCGCCCCCGCCGCCTCCAGCGAGGCGATCTCCTGCTGCAGATGGTCATAGTTGGCGCACATGAGAGAGGGAGAGAATATCGCGCTCAAAGCCCATCCCCCCTGTACCACGCGGCGAACCCCAGCCGGATCTGCGCCGCGCAAATCTCCTCGCCCGGCCACAGCAGGACGCTCATGCCCGGCTCCAGCGCGCATCCGTCGCACTCCGCCGTCCCGTCGATCAAAGTGAAGCACTCCAGCGTCTTGCCGGTATTGCGGTATCCCGACGCGTTCGATACCTTCCTCGTGACATAGGTCTGTTCCCAGATCTCACCGGACGGCGGGTAGCGCCCCACGCTGGAGCGGCGGCTGAGCTCGAGCGCACGGACGGCCTTTTCCACCTGCAATCCCCGCGGCTCCCCCCGTTCGTCCCGGCGGTCGTGATCGTAGAGGCGGTATGTGAGGTCCGCCCCCTCCTCGATCTCGTAAACGAGGCTGCCCACCGTGATCGCGTGGAGCGTGCCCGGCTCCACGAACACATAATCGCCCGCCTCCACCGGGAGCCGGTCCGCCAACTCCAGATACCGCCCGGCCGCCAGCAGCCGGTCCCGCTCTCCAGCATCGGCGCAGGTACAGCCGTCATAGATCCATCCCTCGTGGGGCGCGGTGAGGAAGTACCAGGACTCCCGCTTGCCCCGGGCGCGCCCTTCCAGCAGGCGGGCCGTCCCGTCGTCCGGATGCACCTGGATGCTCAGATGCCCGCCGGCTTCGGTCAGGGCCAGCGTCAGCGGGAACCAGGACAGCTCCGCCATCCCGAGATCCGCCTTCCATTCCGGGAACACGTCGTTGAGCGTCTTTCCCCGGTGCTCCCCGTTGAGGATCCGGTTGGAGCAGCCTTCCCGGGCGTACACCGAATACAAATGGCCTATCTTTTTCGTGCCCGCTTTCGACAGCGCGGCCAGCCGGTCGCCGCCCCAGATCGTTTCATGCGGGATCGTTTCCAATACAAGCATATCTACACCTTTTCTTATGGCTCCATGTATTTCCGGCCCACCGCGCGGATCTCCAGGAGCTGCTCCAGCAGCCGCTCCAGCCGGTCCAGCTCCAGCATACAGCTCCCGTCGCACAGCGCGCGGTCCGGATCGGGATGCACCTCCATGAAGATGCCGTCCACCACGCCGGTCGCCATCGCCGCCCGGGCCAGGTACGGGACGAACTCCCGCCTGCCGCTGTTGCCGTGGCCCGGCCCGCCGCCGCCGATCTGGACGCTGTGGGTCGCGTCGAAGATCACCGGCTGCCCTAACGCCGCCAGGCGTACCAGCCCGGCCATGTCCACGACGAGATCGTTGTATCCGAAGCAGGTCCCGCGCTCACACAGCAGGATCCTTTCGTTTCGGAAGGACACGAGCTTGTCCACCACGTTCTCCATCTCCTCGGGGCTCATGAACTGCGCTTTTTTCACATTGACGGCCCGTCCGGTGTCCGCTGCGGCTTTGAGCAGATCCGTCTGGCGGCACAGGAACGCCGGGATCTGGAGCATGTCCGCCACCTGGGCGACGGGCGCGGCCTGCCACGGCTCATGGATGTCCGTCACGATCTTCACGCCCAACCGCTCCTTGATCGCACCCAGGATCCGCAGCCCTTCCTCCAGGCCGGGCCCCCTGTAATTGGACGCCTTCGTCCGGTTCGCCTTGTCCCAGGACGCCTTGAAATAGAAGTCGATCCCCAGCCGGTCCGCCGTCCTCCCGATCTTTTCCGCGATCTCCTCCGCGCCCTCCGGGGATTCGATGACGCACGGTCCCGCCAGCAGCACGAACCGTCCGTCGTTCCCCAAGACCTCACCGATCCTCATCTTTCGTCCTCCCTTCTCTGCCAGAGCCTCTGTGCCAGCTCATAGTCCTCTTTCGTGTCGATGTCCACCGCCTCCACCGCGTCCACGATCTGGATGTGCGGCGTCGAGCCGATCCTCCGCCGGTGCTGTGTCCACAGCTCCTTCCGGAACGCGAAGAAGCCGCTGGTCTCCACCAGCACGGGCTGGAGATCCTGGGTGCGCGGTATGCTCTCCGGCGCGTAGTTCAAGGGCCGGCCCTGATACCACGCGAACGTCTGGATGCTCTGGGCCGAGAAGGCGGAGTCATGCGCTCCGCTCAGCACCGCGTGCACGCCCGCGTCGATCGAACGGGCCGTGATGAAGGGCGCCGTGGTCAGCGCGGCCACATAGACGTCCGCGTCCACCTCATCCACGAAAGCGCTGTAGATCTCCTGGGCCCGGACGAGGTCCCCGTCCAAATGGGCCGAACGTTTCCGGAAGATCAGCCTCTCGTCTTGGGGGACGTATCCCATCACCTGCTCGTCGCTGCAATAGATATAGATCTCGTCGATCGTCTCGCACGCCAGCAGCGTGTCGCAGATATGCCAGCACAGCGGATGACCGCCCAGCGGCAAGACGTTCTTACGCGGGAGCCGGCTGCTGTTGAGCTTGATCGTCACGAATGCTGCCACTTTCATCTTTTCTCACAACCTTTCTTACCTGCTAGAACGTCCTGCATGTCCTGCTTCAGATAGTCCACCCCTTTCTTCCCCAGCACCACGAGCACCGTGCTGCCCAGATAGAAGGGGATCGCATAGAACACCGACTGCTTGGGGAAGCCTGCCGCAGCGATACATTGGTTCCAGCCCGCCTTGACGAACATGTGCCACAGGAATATGTACAGCGAATATCTGCCGCAGGCGGCCAACGGACGCAGCCATGCCCGCGCCCGCTCGCCCCACTTCTCTTTCAGGCAGGCCGTCAGCTCCCAGACGTTCCATATGATCAGGCTGCCCTCCAGCAAGGAGTCCGGCCCCGGCGGGTTCCCGCCCAGCGGGGGCAGCAGCCGCTCCAGGCGCGCATGTGCTTCCGGGAACAGCTCCAGCGTAACGATCCAGCCGGCCAGCAGCGCGGCTGCCGCCGCCATCCTCCGCCAGCTCCCCTGTACCGGCGTCCCCCGCCGGTGCAGGTATCTGCCCCAGATCATCCCCAGGACGAACACCCAGCCGTAGCTCGCGCCCAGAAGATATTGGCCCGCCCCATAGATAGGGAGCACGTAGGTCCTCCTCGCGCACACCAGGAAGGCCCCTGCGGACAGGACGCACAGGCAGAGCGTCCAAAGCCTGCCTGGAAAGCGCATCACCGCCCAATAGAAGAACGGCGCGGCGAACACCAGCGACAGGTAGACGGGGATGAAATAGACCGGAGCGGCGATATCGAACCCCCACAGGTGCTTCCAGAACAGGGACAGGTCCAGCGTCTTTTTCCAAAGGACGACGAACCCCGCATCGAATATCACATAAGGGACCATGATGCGCAGCATCTGTGGTCCCCACAAGCGGGTGGCTTGCCAACTGCTTGTGGGGCGGGGCGGACGGTCCGCCGCCAGGAGCTTGCGTATCTTCAGGAACATGTTCACCCCGGCGCAGAACAACAGGAGCTGTACGCAGCTTCGAGACAGCTTGAACAGCAGGGCGCTGGTGTAGACATAGTCATAGGAGTGGTTGATCAGCACCATGCAGATCCCCACGCCCTTGAGCACATCGATCTCCAAGATCCTCTTATCCATCGCAGCCTCCCATCCCGTCATCTTCCGTGTCCGCCGGACCGCAGGTCAGCCCGGCGAGCTGCTGGGCCTGCTGCTCCAACATGGTCTCCAGGTATGCCACCCTGCGATCCGTTCGGTCGATCTGCCTGGCCAGCGACCGCGACCGGGCCGCCTCCTGTTTGGACGCCTCCAGGACCGGGGAGAACCAGCGATCCCGTACCCGTTTGAATGCCCGCTTGAGCGCACGGGGCAGGTACAGCACCATCCCGCCGACGGTCCGCTTGAACCGTTCTACTGTGGTGCGCTCCGCCTGGAGGCGCAGACGGTCCTGCGTCGCGCTGTAAAGCTCCCGATACTGCCCTTCGTCCCCGCTCTCCCGCATCATCTGGTCCAGCACGAGCTTCTCGTCCTCCGAGATGTCGGGCCAGCAGTGCTGGATGGCGTCGACGAAGATCCTCCGCTTGCGTGCGCCGAACTCCACCGTCTCCCCCAGCAAAGGCTCGGTATACCCTTCCAGCTTTTGCAGGTAACGGATCATCTCCTGCTTCCTGCGGATATCATGCTTGTACCGTGTGGAATGGCTGGCCGTGCCGTCCACCACGTGCCGGTAATGGCTCATCACCTCGGGGAAGCACCGGATCGGCCCGTAAGAAGCCAGCAGCAGCGCGATGGATCGGTCGCACTGCATCCGGTCCAGCAGGATCATCTCCTGCGCCAGCTTCGGGCAGTCCGGATAGATGTTCCGGTACACCAGCGCGCCGGTCTGCCCCGGGAGCTGCCACATGCCGTCCTTGAGATCGTCTATCGTATAGTCGCCCGTGCACCGCTGCCCGTTGTTGACCGCGATCGACATCAGCGCCTTCCCGAACTGGTTGACCCAGCGGCAGGCATGGGTGCAGCCGATGTACTCCGGGGACTCCTCCAGGAACCGGATCTGCTTTTCCAGCTTCTCCGTGCTGGTCCAGTAATCGTCCCCCTCCAGGTTGGCGATGTACCGTCCCCGGGCATTCTTGAAGAGCTCCCACGCGTTTCGGCTGGCCCCCACGTTCTCCCGGTGCAGGAAGAGGCGGATCACGTCCGGATGCTCCTGGGCGTATCGCTTCAGGATCTCCGCCGTATCGTCCCGGGAGGCGTCGTCCCCCACGAGGATCTCATAGCGGTAGCTGGTCTTTTGGCTCAGGATGCTGTCCAGCGCCTGGCCCACGTACCGCTCGTGGTCGTAGGTGAGCATGATGACCGACACGTCTATGTCCGCATCCTCCGGGTGCGCGGCGTCCTCGGCCGGCTCGAGCGTGTCCGGCTCGGGCGGCGCAGCGCCAGCCTGTCCTCCATCTGCCGCGGCGTCCTCCTGCGGATCCTCGTGCCCGGCGCGGACAGGGGCCACCCCCAATACGTCCTCCAGCGCGACCCGGGGGAACACCTCCAGCGCGCCGCCCCGCGTGGCGTTGAACACCGCGATCCCTCTCCGGCCCATCTCCTGCTCCAAAAAGGAAAAGGCGGTGATCAGAAGGTCCTGTGCTTTGCGGAGCTGATCGTATTCCAGCAGGTTCGGGCTTTTTTCATCGCTGAAGTGTTGACCGTTGGTGATATAGTCGCAATCGGTCCCCAGGAGATAGATCTCCCGGAAGCCCATGTACTGCGCCAGGTTGGCGCAGAAGCACGCGACGGTGCGCAGGTTATAGAACCCCCAGACCGGGTCGTCGGAATAGTGCAGCCGCGTCTTTTTGTCCGAGAGCATGTGGTTCAGATAGCAGACCGGGACCAGCACCGTTTTTTTACGATGGGCGTTCCCGCGCAGCGCCTTCTCCAGCCGGAGGGGGAAGAACGATTCCCGCTCGGACAGCTCGTCCAGATCCATCGGATAGCCCTTTTTCAGATAGTCCAGATATACATACGGGTCGCACAGGGCGTAATAGGTGGGCCTCCACGTGGTCTGGCCGTACAGCTTGAAGATGCCGTTGACGCTGAAGGTGATCTCGTCGCGCAGCAGTTCCACGTCCTCCACCCGCAGGCTGGGGCCGGTGGCGATGATGAAGCAGCGCTCCCCCGCGTGGCGGTCCTTGACCGACCGAATCTTCCGGACCTTGGGGTAAAAGCCGGGGACGTGGAGCTTGCGCAGCAGCGCGGCGATGGGGAAAAGGACGTAGTTCGTGAACAGGCCGTCCCGATGGAAGGCTTGATACAGGAACCGGTAGCGGAAGCGGACCAGCGGCCTGCGCAGCCTGTACGGCCACCTCCGGCTCTCCATGGCCAGGTAACAGAAGTAGTCCGTTATCCCCTGTCCTTCCAGATACGCCGCATATTCCGATACCGAATAGCTGCTCGCGATCAGATACACGTTGTTCCCGCCGTAGATGTCCTTATGGAACGTGTCCATGTCTTTGACCGGGATCCCTCGATACGACTCCACCTTCCGCGCCCCGCTGAACGCATAGACGCAGGCGATGTCGAACTGCTTCTGATACCGGGCGATGAAGCCCGGCGCGACGCCGTCCAGCCCCAGGAGGATCAGCCGCTTCCCCTGCGCCGCCTCCTGGAACTGCCGCCACGTCGCCTTCCGGCCGAAGTCCCGGCTGCGCCGGTCGTGATCTCCTGTGATCGCCGAGATGGCCTGGGGGCTCATCCCCCGCAGCAGGAAGGAGAAGAGGAGATGGTCGAGCTTCTCCGCCGCTTTTCTGATGATCGTCCATGCTGTGTGCATTTCCACTACAGCTCCTGTCCTGAAAATTTTCCGTCCGCAGCCCGGCCCACAGGTCAAAGGATGTCCTCCCGGAGCAGACATTCGGCTGCGTCCACGTCGAACACGGGGATATGGAGGCGCTCCCGGACCGACCGGCGTTCCTGGAAATAGTTGTCGATGAGAACGGCTTGGGGCCCCCGGATGTAGTCGGCCTTGCTCTGTTCCGGGGCGAGCAGGATGACCTCGTCGAACAGTCCCCTGGAAAGGCGGTGCCGCGCCAGGCTGTCGTCCAGGTCCTGCTCGTGTTTCGTCAGGAGCACGACCTTCTTGCCTGTGTTGACGCATTGGTAGATCAGTTGGACCAGGGTCGAATTGACCTGTCCGTCCACGATCAGCGTGTCGTCGAGATCCACGTACAGGGTCTGGAACTCGAACCCCGGCCTGCACCGGGTCTTGATACACCGCTCAATCCGCAGGGGGTAGTCGTTGAACAGGATGGAGACGTCCAGCCCCATCGCGTCGAACAGCGACAGCGCGGGGAAGTTGACCCCTAGCTGCCGGAAATAGACCATCGTCCCCGCCATGCGCACGGAGAACTCCATCAGCTTGAGACGCTTTTCCCGGTCCTCCTTGAGCTGCAGATACCATGCCCCGCGCAGTCCGAACCTGTCGCCGACCCGCTGCGCGATCTCACGGATCTCTTCCGACGCCGGGCCCCCACAGCAGCGGAAAGCGATCCCCATCCCGATCCGTTCCCTGCTGCGTGCGCCCGCGAACAGCAGCGTCCCATGCCGGTCGGTGAAGCAGTCCACCGTATACTCCCTGCCCGGAAGGTATTCGCAGACCACCATGCCGTCCAGGCCGTCCTTCTCCGCCTCGAACTGCTCCATGGTATCGATGCGATGCGCGCCCTTCGCCCCTTCTCCCACGCTGGGCTTCACGAACAGCGGGAAGTCCAGGCGGTCATACGGCGCCTGATATACCCGCGGGAGGAACGGCTCTCCCTGGAGCTCGGAGAACATCTCCAGCTTGTTCCTGGCGAAATAGGCAGCTCTGGCGTTGGAGCAGACCAGCCTCCCGTGCAGCAGGTGCGCGTTCTGCGCCAGATACAGGGCGATGGTGTCGTGGGTGGGGACGATCAGATCGATCTGGAACTCGTCCAGCACCCGGTTGAACCGGGACAGGAAGCCGGGGTCCCCTATGTACAGATCCCCTTGATGGTAACGCTCCGGGGGATATTGCAGTTCCCCATAATCCTGCTTCCCGGACGCGCCGAACAGGGTGAAATGGAGGTTATATTTGAGCGCCTCGTGGATCTCCAAAGCGTTTTCCGCACCGGCCGGAAATATCAGCACATTCGTTTTCTTCATGCTCATCCCTTCACGATCCCAGTATTTTTGATCTGATCGGCGATATATCCCATCTCCGCCTCCCCATACCGCTGGTCGATGGGGAGCCACAGGATCTTGTCGGCCAAGCGCGCCTCCAGGGAGCCCTCCTCCGCCCGGCCGCTCAATCGGGGCCACAGCCGGGGGACGTATATCTTTTTCGCGATCAGGAGCTCCCGCAGCTTCGGCGCCTGGTCCACCAGGAGCGGATACATGAACGCTCCGGCACAGTTCTTGACCGTGAAGCCGTTCCACCTCCCCAGCTCCCGCTCCAGGGCGCGGAAGTTCCTCTCCCGGCGCCTGATGCAGTCCACGTGATCCACGGCCCGGAGCAGGTCCATGGCCAGCGCGGACATCCGGCACAGCGGCATCGTGCTCAGCCGCTCCTCGTTCTCCTGGAAGTGCCGGTAGTTCTTCTCGGCCCCCTGTTCATACCGGCCGGTCAAGTGCGCCATCCATCCCGCCGAAGCCGCCATGGGCAGCCGGTCGTAGTCCCCGCGGGGCAGGTCCGTATATAGGTACGCCCCGTCCGGCACCCCAAAGTATTTCCTACAGCTATACACCGTGTCCACGCCGGGCGCCGGCGGCTGGAAGAAGGCTTGTACGTTGTCTACGATCAGGTCCGGGAACCTCTGCTTCAGGCGCGAGATGGTCTCGTTCCCGAGCTGTCCGAAGTAGTTCACGACCAAAACGGCCCCGTCTTTTTTCGGCGCGAAGGCCGCTTCCGGCAGCAGGTCGTCCCCTATGGCATATGTTTGGACCTGGATCCCCGCCCCGGTGAGCTCCTGCGCGACGCTCCCGCACAGGAACAGGGGCAGATAGACGAGCTCCTTTTTCCTGGACGTCACCGCGAACCGGATCGCGCCCCGGGCGGAGTGGAACCGCAGCGCGCCCGAATGGTATTCCCGCCCTCGGAAGTGCTCCAGCTCCATATAGCCGCCGATCTCTCTCTCGATGCACTCGTTCAAACCGATCTCCCCACCTTAGCTTCGATCGCCGCGGCGATCATATTTTTGATGCAGCGCCAGCTCTCTTTGCCGGGCCTCAGCAAAGACTTCGCCAACGCCGATGCGAACAGCCTCCATTTGAACGCCGTGAACGCGACGTCCCGCCCGAGCTCCGACTTGGCCCAGCGCTCCAGCGCCTGCGTGAGCCGAAGCTCCATATACTTGCTCCCGATCTGCCCGGCAAAAAGCATGGAGGTGGCGTTTTTCCCGCCCGGCCTGTCGATGCTTCGATAGCAGCTCATGGTCTCCGGCAGGCACGCGAAGTCCCCCTGGGCCAACAGCAAGAACGCGATGGTCCGGTCCGCGATCAGCGTGTGCGCACGCCATATGATGGAATAGTCATATCTCGCTTCCCGGTAGATGTTCCGATAGACCCAGGTGGATGGATGCCCGGGAAGGTAGATCCCTCGGAAGTCCTTCATCGTGAACACCGGCTTCTCGCAGATCCATCTGGGCGTCTCCGTCGCCGCCCCGTATCCATCGACCACACGGCATTTATGGCAGCAGCCGATAGATTTGGGATGTTCGTCCAGGAAGCGCACCTGTGCCTGGAGCTTTTTCGGGTCGGTCCAGCGATCGTCGCCCTCCAGGTTCGCGATGTAGATGCCCTTTGCACGCTGCAACAAATCGTAGAGGTTCTTCGTCGCCCCTATGTTCTCTTTTCGCAGCACCGGGACGATCCTTTGGGGACATCGGTCCGCATATGCCCGGACGATCTCGGCCGTCCCATCGGTGGAACCGTCGTCCCCGACCAACACCTCATAGGGAAACTCCACCTCTTGCGCCAATATGCTCTCCAGCGCCCTGCCGATGGTCGATGCGTGGTCGTAGGTGAGTACGATCACGCTCACAACGATGCCCTGCGTTCCATCCATCATCTTTCCCTCCCTTTCGTTCGAGCCCACACATTTTTCACCGCGGCGCGTCTTTTGGTGCCGGGCGGGAGGACGGCGGCCAGGAGCCTGCGGGCGGTCCCGGCGAGATCGGGCAGGAAGTGGACGCGGGGCAGCTCCAGGCAGCTCGCCACGCCGCGCGCCCTCGAATGGGACGCGTAGACGCCCAGCAGCCGTTCCGCCAGGTAGCCGTCCACCCGCAGCTCCTGGGGCGTGTAGCCCGTCGTGTCGGCCCTGCGGTCGAACTCCTCCAGGATGGGGAACAGCCAGGCGCAGTAGTCCTGGAACAGCGTCCGGCGCATGATGTAGATGTTGCCGAACAGGCACGCGCTGCCGGACAGATACCCCTCCATCGCCTCCGCCATCTCCGGGTGACGTTCCAGGACGATCCGTTCCGCCAGCGCCAGGTCCTGCCCGTGGTGGAAGGCCGCGCGGGCATAGTGCTCCCGCACGGGGAGGAACATGTCCTCCGGCTTGGGGACGATCAGGTCGTACCGCCGGATCAGCCCGTCGAACTGCCGGTAGCCCAGGCGGTCCAGCACGGCCCGGTCCGGCTCCCTCTCGATGCGGTATGGCCGCCGGGCGTCCGGGTCCGGGTAAAGATAGCGGCGGTAGTGGAAAAAGCCGAGGTGGTCCGCGCGGGCGTTCTTCCAGGCCCAATATTGGGCGGTCAGCTCGCAATACGAGGGGTTCTTCGCGGAGATACCGTCGCCGGTGTCGTCATGGACGCAGCCGGGGAAGCGGGAACCGGCCAAGGCCGCTCCGACCTGGATGGGGACGAGCAGGGGATGGTCCGGGACAGCGGCCGGCCGGTGGCAGCAGACGAAGAGCTGGATGTCCGCCATGCCTCAGTCCTCCTCCCAGCCGATGTGGGACTGTTCGGACTCGAGGAGCCTGTCGTGGGCCTGCTC
>CANRXB010000038.1 GCA_947643715.1 uncultured bacterium | reverse complement strand
ATCCTCAGCGGCGCCTACCGCGACTGCTATGACCGCCTCTATGCAGGGAGGTGAGAAGATACAGATACTTTTGTCCACATACAATGGGGAAAAGTATCTGCGGGAACAGTTGGACAGCTATCTCCGGCAGGATGTGTCCAACGAGATCCTGGTCCTCGTCCGGGACGACGGATCTACGGATGGGACCAGGGAGATCTTGCGCGGATATGAAAAGGAAAAAGGCTTCGAAGTCCTGTATGGCCCCAACATCGGGATCAATGCCAGTTATCGGGAGCTGCTGCGCCGGAGCGATCCCGATTGTGCGTATTTCGCCCTCAGCGATCAGGATGACGTTTGGCTGCCGAACAAACTGTCGGCGGCCGTCAGCGCATTGAGGACCTGTCCGGATCGGGAGGTCCCGCTCTTGTTCGCGAGCCGATCCCAGATCACAGACGAGGCGTTGACGCCGGTCGGGGCGTCCATCTTGCCTGCGCGCGGCCTGTCGTTCTTCAACGCCATGGTGCAGAACGTGTGCCCGGGCCACACGCAGGTGTTCAACCGGGCGCTGCGCGACCGGCTGCTGCAAGGCGATATCGCTCAAGCCCACGTCTTGGACTGGTGGATATACCTTCTGGCCGGCGGCCTGGGCCAAGTGCTGTTCTCGAAGGAGCATACGGTGCTGCACCGCCAGCATGGGAGCAATGCCGTGGGGTATCAGCTCGACCCGCTGCGGCTCCTTTTTGCGAGAGCGAAACGGGTGTGGTCGAACGAAGCGGCGCAGATCGCGCGCCAGTTGAGCAGCTTCATGACCCAGTATGGGGACGCGCTGCCCGCGGGATACGCCATGGAGGCGGAGCGGTTCCTGGACAGTCAGGACCATGTGCTTTCCAGGGTGAGGTATGCGCTGGGCGCGAAGTGTTTCCGGCAGACCCGGGCCGAGACCCTGCTGGTCCGGTGCCTGTACATCGCGGGGAAGTACCGCATGAGGAGTTGAACAGGTGCATGGAGCGAGCCACGCATATCTTGGTCGAGTGCCCTGAGTTGATCGCGTCGGTACGGGTAGGCGTTCTGGACGCTTTGGCTCCATTGGAAGGCAGCGTCTGTGAGGTGAGGTTCCGAGAGACCCGCAGGATCGAGCGGCAAGACATCCAGTGGTGCGATATCCTGGTCTGCGTGCGCGGGAGCGAGACGCTGACACAGCAGGTGGTATCGGAGACGAAACGACATGGACGCCTGGTGTTCTACTTTTTGGACGACGACCTGCTGCATCTGCCCGAGGATTCCCTGTCCCGTGCGTATTTCGACGATGGGGATCATCAAAAGGCCCTGCGGGACATCCTGGGGCAGAGCGACGGGCTCTGGGGGGTGAACGAGGAGATCCGAACGCTCTACCTGCCCTTGTGCGGGACCCAGCGCTGGATCTGCAGCCGTGTCCCGGCCCGTGTGCGGACGCGGCCCGCCGCGGGCGCCGGCCCGGGGCCGGTGAAGGTGCTGTATGCCGGGTCCACGGATCACCAGAACATGGTCCGGGAGATCTTGGCCCCGGCGGTCCAGGCGGTCATAGAGCAGTGCGGCGACCGTGTGGATTTCACGTTCCTAGGACCCGACCCGCAGATCGCCGGCTGCGGACAGGTACATCACCGCGCGTTTTTTGACGATCATGGGCAGTATCGTGCGTTCGTGGAGGACGGGGGCTTCCAGATCGGTCTGGCTCCGGTGCGGCCGGGACAGTTCTATCAGTGCAAATATTACAATAAATTCGTCGAATATACGTCGATCGGAGCGGTGGGGATCTATACGGACTCCCCCCTTTACCGCCAGATCGTCGTGGATGGAGAGAACGGGCTGCTGAGCGGGAACGCGCCGGAGGATTGGGCGCGGTCGATCGTGCGGCTCGTGGAACAGCCTGGACTGCGGGAACGCTGCCGGCAGGCGGCGGAAAGTGTGCTGGACGATCGGTTCCGGCCGGAGGCGGTGTCCCGGGAGCTTTTGGCGCAGATACCGGAGATACAGTGGTATCGCGCCCCGGCAGTCTCGCTTCGGGACATCTCCATGCGCGATCTGGGGCTCTGCTTCTATATGGACCGGGTCAGATACCTGCTGCGCCGCTATCATCTGCTCGCCGTCCCGATCGTCGTGGCCAAGGCCATCAAAAAGATCGCAAAGTGGTTGCTAAGGAGTATATGTCACCATGTTCAAAGAATATTTTGAGGGGATCTGGCGCGATCGGTACATCCTGTCGAGCTTCGTGAACAAGGACCTGCAAATGAAATACAGGCGGTCCAAGCTGGGCGTGCTCTGGGCCGTGCTGATGCCGCTGGGGCTTTCCCTGATCATAGGCGGAGTGTATTCCGTCATCTATGATTCGGATCCGAGGGAGTTCATCCCCCTGATCTTTGCCGGGCTGAACCCGTGGATCTTTTTGAACGGGACGGCGGACGGCGGGACGATGGCCTTCATCGGCGCGGAGGGCTATTTGAAACAGACCAACGTGGATGCGCAGATCTTCCCGCTGCGGGTCACACTGGTGAACTTCGTGAACCTGCTGTATGCGCTGCTGGCGTTCCTCACAGTCTACCTCTTCCTCCAGCCGGAGGCGGTCGGCCCGCGGATGCTCATGACCATCCCGGGCCTGGCGCTCATGTTCATCTTCGCGCTGTCTTTGGCCAATATCGCGGCGGTGATCAACCTCGACATCAGAGACTATCAGCCGATGCAGAGCCTGCTGTTGCAGGGGCTGTTCTATGCCACGCCGATCCTCTACCCGGCTGAGATGCTCGCGGAGCGGGGGTTCGAGATGCTCTACATGTGGAACCCCTTTTATTACTTCGTCGAGATCGTGAAGGTCCCGATCCAAGGGACGTCCGTGCCGGGATGGCACGTTTATGCCATCGCGGCGGCGATCGCGGCGGCCGTGTTCACGCTCAGTATAGCCTTGGTCATGCGGGCTAAGAAAGGAATGGCGTTCAAGCTTTAACTGCTATGAGTTCAATAATACTAGATCATGTGGACCTGACCTTCAAGATCTGGAGAGAAAAAAGGATCAAAGACATCCTGGTGCCGGGCAGCAGGAGATTCAATGAGTTCGGGACGGACGGGACGGTCCGCGCGCTGAAGGACCTGGAGCTGAGCGTGGGCGATGGCGAACGGGTCGCGGTGGTCGGCCATAACGGGGCCGGGAAGTCCAGCCTGCTGAAGCTGCTGGCGGGGATATACCCGCCGACCAGCGGGAGGTGCAGGGTGGAAGGGCGCATATCCAGCATGTTCGAGCTGGCGACCGGCTTCGAGATGGAGCTGAACGGTTGGGACAACATCTATCTGCGCGGACTGATGCTGGGGGAAACGCCGGGTTGCATCAAGAGAAAGATGAAAGAGATCGCGGAGTTCTCGGAGCTGGGCGATTTCCTGAACATGCCGGTGAAATATTATTCCTCCGGTATGTTCCTGCGGCTGGCCTTTTCGGTCTCCACCGCGATCGAGCCGGACATCCTGCTGCTGGACGAGGTGGTGGCGGCGGGAGACGCCGCTTTCATCGAAAAGGCCAGGAAAAGGATGGACCGTATGATGGACACCGCGAAGATCATGGTGTATGTGACCCACAGCATGCAGCAGGCCGTGAGCATGTGCGATCGGTGCGTCTGGCTGGACCGGGGCAGGATCATGATGGACGGGGAGCCGCGCGCGGTGACGGATGCCTATATGAAAAGTTTGGGATCGAGGGGGATGGACGATGAAGGTCAGTGAGATATTGGAGGACCGTTCCATTTGGCTGCCGAATGAACGGTACGAGAGAGAGCATCCGAAGGTGTCTGTCCTGCTGCCCACGTTCAGGAGGGCGGAGAGCGGCTATCTGGAGCGGGCGATCGATTCGGTGCTGGACCAGACGTTCAAGGACCTTGAACTGATCGTGATCGACGACTGTTCCGGCGACGGCTCCTTCGACATCATCAAGCAGTACATGCGGCACGACAGCCGGGTGAACTGCATCCGGCACCAGTCCAACGTGGGCCTCCCGGCGATCAGCGAATACGAGGGCTACCGGAAGGCGAGGGGGACCTATATCGCCTTCCTATTCGACGACAACGAGTGGCAGTTGGACGCGCTGGGCAAAACGATCGAATATATGGAGAAGGGCCGCATCAAGGCGTGCTATGGTTCGTCCCGGCTGTATTATGGCGAAGGAAGCGAGTATCTGGAGCTGGGGGGCGCCCTCCAGGTGAACATCAGCGACCTGAGATGCGACAATTTCATCGCAAACGGCAGCGTGGTGCTCCACCGGGAGGTCATAGAGACCGTGGGGCTGTACGACCCCCACCTGTCGCTGACGAGGCTGTGCGATTGGGACCTGTGGCGGAGGATCGCGGCGCGCTTCGATTTTTGCCCCACAGGCATCTATTTCACCAACGAGCATGGGGCGAAGCTGAAGGACAGCTTGGGCAACTCCTTCAAGATGGATACCTGGGCGGCGGAGGAGCGCATGAGATACCATCGCGACCAGGTGCTGCTCCCTGCGGTGTTCGAGGACGTGGACATCTATGATACCTTCGGGGCCAGGAGCGAGTTCTTCCTGGAGTGCATGGCGGAATACATAAAGCAGTATCGGGGGAAGCAGTGGTTTCGGGAGGACGACCCGCTGTGGGAAGAGATCCGGTGTAAAAAGAACGTGGACCGCGGCTGCAAGCGGATCGTCGTCATGATCGAGACATTGACGGCCAGCGAGACATTGTATTTCGACCGGGTGTTCCAGAACGCGGAGCATGTGGTCAAATTCTGTATAGCCGGCCGGCTCCCCCTCAGTCATCTCGCTTTGGTGGATGCCGCTGTGCTGGCGAGGAACCTGCACTGCAACCAAAAGTTGAAGGCGATCCTGACCAGGAGCGGCGTGGACTGCTATTATTTCGTGGACGACAACTACATCGAGTTGGCGAAGGAATATCCGGAGAACGCCGAGATCCAGTTCCTGGCGGCTTTGACCACGAGGAAAGAGCTGAAACGGTATCGGGGGATCCTTTTGCCGTCGAAGGCGCTGCGCGACTATTTTGAAAAGGAACACCTCCACCATGAGCTGATATTGGTAGAGCCGAACATCGATGTCCATAACATCCATGAGCCGCCCAGGAAAAAGCGGGACGGCAGGGTCACGGTGGCGTTCATGGGTGGGGCGTTCCGAAACGAGACGTTGGAACGATATGTCCTGCCGGCGTTGAAGCTGCTGTCCCGGAAGGTCTGCATCGATCTCTATTGTCCGGGCAGCGACCAGGACGATCTGGAAAAGGAGCAGACGGACCGGCTGAGGATATCGACGATCCCACGGGACCTGTCCCTGGACCGGACCATCGCCCGGTTCGCGTCGAAGGAGATCGACATCCAGATCCACTGTGGCCCGGACATCAGGAACAACCGCTACAAGACCAAGAACGCGCTGATCAATGCGGTGCAGTTGGGGGCGTGCCTGGTCACCTCAGAGTGTGCCCCATACACGGACCGCGACGGCGACGATGGCTGTTATCTGATGGCGAAGGACGATGTGCAGTCCTGGTGTGAGGCGCTGTATAAGCCGGTGATGGACGCCCAGTTCAGAAGGGCCTTGTATCGACGGGCCAAGGAGCACTGCCTGGAACGGTACGACGGCAGGGCAACGGTGCGGGCATTCGAGGAGGTGTTGGGCAGACAGGTCCAGGAGCGCCCCTACTATCAGGTGAACAAGCGGTATGAGCTGCTGTTCTTCGAGGTGCTCGAGGAAAACAGGAGGAACATGGCCGGCCTGAGCATAGGGAGCGGCGGTGGGCCGGGAAAACCGTCCCGTGTCGCGGAGAGCGATAAGCTGTGCGCGTCGAAGCGGCTGGAGGGGAAACGGTCCTATTCGATCGTCTGCGACTGCCGGGACCTGTCCGATTTGGGGATCATCTTCACCAGCGAGGGGACCGTATCGGGCCGGGTGGTCATGGAGGTATCGTCCAAGGGATACGTCTTGAGGAGAGCGGAGGTCCAGATGCAGCAGATCGTGTACAACCAGTGGACGTATTTCCCCATAGACACGCTGTATGGGTGCGGCGGGAAAACGCTGGAGGTGTCTTTGTCCTTCGAGTACGCGGAGCTCTCGGACAAGCTGCTCGTGTATGAGGACATCCGGAACCGCAGCTTCCTGTATAGGCTGGTGAACAAGCTGGGGCTGGATATGAAGGTGGGGACGAACGTCCTCTATACGGATTGCCGGGGGTAGACATGGAACTCTATGAGTATGGGAGCAAGGCGAAACGATGAGATACAGAGCAAGTATTTGGAAAACGCTGCTGATCGGGGCGATAGCGGGCATAGCGTTGGAGCTGTTCGTGTTCAACTTTAGGTTCTTCCGGCAGTTCCTGGTGACAGGCGTCCAGGAGGACGTGCCTTTCTCGGCGGAGGAGATGGAGTTCCTGAACTGGACGCAGACGCAGGACGGCCATGTCAGCGGCATGGATCCCATCATCGCCATCTTTTCGGTGGACCGGTATGTCCAAAGCGTGCGGCTCACGCTGGACATGTCGGAGGACACGGTGCCGATGAACATCTTTTACACGACGGAGGAGGGGGAGGTGTTCACCGGAGAAAAAATGATCGCCGCGTCGGCGGCCGATGGCGAGAACACGGTGGAGGTGGGCGTATACGTCCGCGACCTGAGGATCGACCTGGGGGAGACGGAGGGGCTGCTCCTGCGTGACATCGATCTCGTCCTGATCGGCAATGAGCTGGACTTCTCGGTGGCGAGAGCGGTGGCGGTATTGGTGATCGTGGCAATGGAGAGGCTGCTTTTCTCCCTCCAGCGCAGCCCTGGTTATGAGGACATATGATCGTTCTCGCGGAAGGTGGTGAAGAAATGAGGGACGAGTTGGCGTGCCCCGTCCGGGCCGGCGCACGCCGTCCGGCGGTGAGCGAGGCGCCGGACGAGGACCGGCTGGCAGAGGATCTGGAGGAGGAGCGTCTCATCCTCCAGGGATGCCGGGAAGAGCTGAGTAGGATGGGAGAGGACATGCGCCGGATGCGGGCCGAGCTGGACGGCATGAGGTCGGCGCAGGAGGCCGCGAACAGGAGCTTCGAGCGGAAGCAATCGAGTCTGAACCAAGCCCTGCTGGGATCGCTGCAGGAGGGCGGGCTCGGCAGGAGGGTCAGGGACATGCTCGGCCTGTTCGACGCGAGGGCGGACATGCTCCCGGCCCTGCGGGAGAGCTGTCCGAGGTTCGTGGAATCCATGATCTTGGAGAACGAGGGGTTCGGGACGTCCTCGATCCTGCGCATGTCCAGGAGCATCCCGTTCCAGACGTATGTGGAGTATGCGCTGGCCGGCTATGGTGGGACGCTCACGATATATCTCGCAGGGGTCTTTGGCAGCAGGTGTCTCGTGGAGGAGGTCGCTGACGGGAGGATCGTGAAACAGGATGCGGTCGTCCTGGAGCGGGACGGACCGTATCAGCTCGCGGTCCCCTCGCTGAGAGGCCGGGCGTTCGTCCGGTTCCGCACGTTGGATCCCAGCAGCATCGTGCGGGTCCTGGAGATATCCGACCGGCGGTTCGGGTGGTTCGCGAAGGATTCGCTGGCCGCGTGCATCACGTGAACGCGGCCAAGCGTGCGGCCAAGGCGACCGCTGAAAAAAATAAGGATCGGGAGGTGGATCATGCGGCACGATCTGTCGTTGACGGCTCGAACGGTGACGCTGCGCCCATTGGCGCAGGAAGATCTGGAGGAGCTGCGCATCCTGCGCAATCGAAGCAGTGAGAGGTTCATCCATAAGGCCCAGATCGGCCCGGAGGAACAGCGGAGGTGGTATCACAGCTATCTGGACAGGGAGGGCGACTATATGTTCTCGGTCTATCACCGGCCCAATGGGGCCTGGGTAGGCGCCGTGGGCATCTATGACGTGGACGCCGGCTCGGGGACGGCGGAATTTGGCCGCCTGATCGTCGATCGGGCGGCGGCGGGGACAGGGGGCCTGGGGGCGGAGGCGACGAGGGCGGCCTGTGCGATCGCGTTCTCCCAGCTCCATCTGGAGAGGCTGCGGCTGGAGGTCTATCACGACAATGTGGCGGCGCTGATCGCCTATCTGAAAGCGGGCTTCTTGCCGGTGGGGATGGCGGAGGACGGCGCGGGCGGCCGTTTGCTGCGGATGGAGCTCATCCGGTCGAAGGAGGCGGATCTGTGATGGACAGGCGCTCTTTCCCCCGTGCGATCGTGTCGTTCCTGTTCGCTGTCATGGTGGTGTGCTGTGTCGGCCCGCTTTGCCGTGAGCTGGCCGGAAGGATCGCGCCGGGGCGGGACACGATCGTGGTCCGGGTGATTGGCGGGAACCAGTACACGGGCGGGTCGGAAGTGTGGCTCTCAGCGTCCCGGCCGGACATCGATCTGGAACACGCGCCGGAAGCCGGCCGTTACGTGGGGAGCCTGGAGTTCAGGCGTGCGGACGACTATGGGTACGGCTATGACTTCCTGGTGTCCTACGGTGAGAACGTCGGCTCGGAGATCGTCATCGACACCTCTCGGGGGGGGGGGGGGGTAACCGGGCTCCTGCTCTATAAGCACCAACTGGGCGCGACGATCGAGATCGAATTCGCGGGGACCAGGCAGGTGCTGGAGTCATATTCCCAGACTCCCGAGGTCGTTCCCCTGGACCTGGAGACCGGGTCGGACCGTGCCTGGCAGCGGGCGATCCAGGCCGCTGCTGTAGGTATCCTGACGCTGCTGTGCGGTCGGTGGATGTCCCGCCATGAGAGCGTGGGACGAGAGGACGGCGGAGAGGGCAGGGATGCCTCGATCGATCTGGTCCGCACCGCCGCCGCGTTCCTGGTCGTGTTCGTCCACTCGTTCCTGGCCGGCGGATACTATGGCGCGCCCCTTTCCGGGGAGGGGATGGCGGCGCTGACGTTCCTGCGCTGGATCGCGCTGGACTGCGTGCCGCTGTTCATGCTGCTCACGGGCTACCTGTGCATCCGCAAGAGCGAGATCGCATCCACCTATCTGGGAGCGATCCCCAATCTTCTCCTGTTCATGGCGGTGTCCATGATCCGGGTCGTCTTTTGGGAGGGGGTCTATATCGGGTCCGCCATCACCTGGGACGGACTGCTGGCCGAGCTCGTCGGGATGGAGTCGGCCTGGTATATGAAGATGTACGCGGGACTGGTACTGCTGATGCCGTTCCTGAACAGGCTGTGGGCGCATCTGCGGCAAACGGAGAAGCAGATGCTGGTCGCGGTGCTCCTGCTGATCACGATGGGGCGGTCGGTGCTGGGGCAGATCTTTCCCGGCTACTGGGTGGCGCTCTACCCGCTCACCTATTATTTTACCGGAGCCTATCTCAGAGAAAGGACGCTCCCTGTGACGAAGAGAGGGGCGGCGCTCCTGTTCGTGGGCATCACCCTCCTGGAGACCGTCCTGACCCACACCGCGCCGGCGGCCTCTGGGACTTTCGACTGGGGGCTGCTGGGCGGGTTCGAGTGCAGCTATAATGCGGTCCCGGTCTTTGCCAGCACGGTGCTCCTGTTCAGCTTGCTCAGATCGGTGAAGATCGAACGGGTCCGCCTGCAAAAGCTTTTGCGGGCGGTGGGCGGGAACACGCTGGGGATCTATCTGGTGTCCGGGATCGTCGATGGTCTCGTCTATCCCCCGCTGCAGCGGATCTTCCTCACGCCGCAGGCGTTCGCCGCGGTCCAGGCGCCTGCGGCTGCGGTCTCGTTCCTGATCTCGCTGGCGGTGTCTATCATGCTCACTTCAGCCATCCGAAGGATGCTGGAGCACTTCAAAAAAGGAGATACGAATGATGTCTATCCAAGTATTGAAACCTAAGTTCCATGTGGATGAATGCCTTGCCCAAGTCCGGGAATGCCTGGAGAAAGGGTGGACCGGATCCGGCTTCAAGACGGCGGAGCTGGAACAGAGATGGAAGGAGTATACGGGCCATGCCAATGCCTGCTACCTCAATTCCAACACCTCCGGCCTGCACCTGGCCGTCGATATCCTGAAACGGCGCTACGGGTGGCAGGATGGCGATGAGATCATCTCCACGCCGATCACCTTCGTCTCCACGAACCATGCCATCATGTACGAGGGGATGAAGCCCTGCTTCGCGGATGTGGATCGCTATCTGTGCCTGGATCCGGTGGACGTGGAGAAGAAGATCGGCCGAAGGACGCGGGCGGTCATCTTCGTGGGCTACGGCGGGCGCGTAGGGCAACTGGACAAGATCCTCGAGATCTGCAAGGCCCATGGCCTCCGCCTGATCCTGGATGCCGCGCATATGGCGGGCACCCGTGTGGATGGCGTGTTCCCCGGGACCTGGGATGGGGTGGATGCGACCGTCTATTCCTATCAGGCGGTGAAGAACCTGCCCACAGGGGACAGCGGCATGATCTGTTTCGCGGATGCGGAGCTGGACGCTCAGTGCCGGATGCTCTCCTGGATGGGGATCAACAAGGATACATATTCCCGCACGGATCACCAGGGGACCTACAAATGGAACTATGGCGTGGATCATCTGGGCTTCAAGTACAATGGGAACGCCATCATGGCGGGCATCGCCCTGGCGCAGCTCCCGTATCTGGACGAGGAGAACGCCTACCGGCGGAAGCTCTGCGCCATCTACGACGAGGCTTTTTCCCAAAACGAGAAGATCCACATCATCGAAGCGACCCACAAAGAGGAGTGCGCGTATCACATATACGAGCTGGCGGTGCCCGACCGAGAGGGGCTGCTGGCCGAGCTGGCCAAGCACGAGATCTATGGCGGCGTGCACTACCGGGACAATACGGAGTTCTCCATGTACCGGTATGCCCAGGGGACCTGTCCCGTCGCCCATGAGATCTCCCAGCACCTGATCACCATGCCGCTGCATCTGTATCTGACGGAAGATGACGTGAGGAAGATCGCCGGGATCGTCAATGGATATGTGGTGTGAACATGCCGGCGGGGATATGAGAGGAGCGCTCCCGCGCGGCGGAAAGGGGGCGGACCGGCATGGCGGATGAGGCGAAAAAGAGGAGCGTGCCTTGGCGGGAGGTCCTGCTGTACCTGCTGACGGCGGTGACGGCCGCGGTGTTCCCGGTGTTTTTCCTGTATGGCAGGAACGCCGCAGAGGTCTCTCCCGGCACCGCCCTGCGCTGCCTTTGGCCGTTCGTGCTCGAGGCGGTGGCCGTATACCTGCTGATGCTGCTCCTGACCCGGTCCGCCCCCCATAGCGGGATGGCGGCCTGCGCGGTCATCTGGATCTTGAACGACTACAGGCCGATCGAGGATGTGATGCGGGGCTGGTTCCCAGGGCTGAGGTATTGGCACATCCTGTTCCTGTGCTGCCTCGTGGCCGGGCATATCGTCTGGGGGATCGTGAGGTGCTGTAAGAAGGACGCCGCCAAGACGATCGCCTCGGTCTTGGCCCTGGTGACGGGCGGGCTGTGCGTCATGAACGTCGGTATGGCGATCCCGGGGATAGCGGCGTACCTGGAGTTGGCAGACACGAAAAAAGAGAGCGCCCTGTCGTCCGATCGGGCGGATACCGACCTGCCCAATTTCTACTACATCATCTTCGACGAATATGGCGGGTACGACGCGGTCCAGAAGTATTATGGGTATGACGGGAGCGGGGACGCGGCCTTCTTTCGGGACCTGGGGTTCCAGGTGTCCATGAGCAGCTACGCGGGGACCAAGGGCACCGTGATCGAGACGGCCAACCTGTTCAACCTGGATTATGTGGTGACGCTGGAGGACCCCGACTTCGCCACGATAGCCGATCAGAAACGGTGGAACGCCCCCTTTTTCCGGCTGCTCCAGGAAAAGGGCTATTCGATCAACGGGGTCGGCCAGACGGCGGTGGCGGAATATGGACTGCCGGCGGTCTATGAGACGGAGGCGGACGAGGCCGCGACCATGGAGGGGGAGAGCTTTTGGGACCTTTTGCTGGGCAACACCGTCGCTTACCCGTGGCTGGACCGGCAGGACGCGTACTCCGACTACCGGGCCGAGGTACAAAAAAGCCTGGACCATTTCAAGGATGAGCTCGACCATACGGCAAGGGGCCGCTTCTATCTCCTGCATGTGAACTGCCCGCACATGCCGTTCGTGTTCGACCAGGATGGCGGCGCGTTGGACGCGGGCGATTCGGCTAACTGGATCGATAGAGGGATCTATCTGGGCCAATATCGGTACATGACGAAAGAGATGAAGCAGATCGCCCAGAGCATCGTCCGCAGCGAGCCGGACTGTATCATCGTGTTCCAATCCGACCACGGGTTCCGGGGCGGCGCTCAGTTGTACGACATACCGGACGGATATTCCTGCAATATCTTGAACAATGTGTATTTTGGCGGTGAGCCATTGGATATCGAGGGGAAAACGTCGATCAACACCTTGAGGACCGTCCTGAACGAGCTTTTTGGGATGGATCTCGACATGATAACGCCGCCGGAGGGGATGTTCCAGAAATGAAGAAGAAGCTGGGGCTATTGCTGTACGTCATGTCCATGCTGCTCATGGCGGTAGTTTTCGTGTATTTGGACCAGATCGTGGGCTGTCTGTTCAAGACCGAAACGAACGACCTACGGGTGGTGGATTTCGAACAGTACGAGGCGATGGGGAAGGATCCGGTCTATCACGACGTGCGGTCCATCCAGTTCGAGCCGGACGATTGGCAGACGTTCACGATCTCCGGCAGATGCACGGTGGATACCGAGACGGAGAATTCCGATAAGACCGTGACCCTCCTCTTCAGATCGGAGGACATCTGCTATGCGAGCGAGAGGCGGGCGATCGCCGGAGGGCCGATGGAGGGAGCCGAGCGCCCCTTTGGATACAACCACAGGTTCGACCGCAGCATCGCGCTGCTGCCCCTGAAGGACGGAGTCTATGACATGTACCTGTTCGACCGGGAGAACGACCGAAACCAGGGCATGGTGGATATGAGGATCGCCATCGTCAAGGACCGGGACGGGATACGGTTGAAGGAGCGGACGGTGGAGCTGGATCTGGACGAGGACAGGTTTTATACCAACGCGCGGATATGCCTGGATCTGGTCGAAGAGGCGGGGGAGCGGATGCTCGCGATCCAGGGATGGGGCTTCTTAGAGGATACCGAGACCAGGGGGCAGGAGGTGTATCTGAGGCTGTCCACGCCCCTCGAGACCAAGACCATCGAATGCGAGCGGGTGAGCAGGACGGACGTGTCGAAGGCGTTCGGCAATGAGAAATACGACAGCAGCGGATACATGGGCTACGCCGACCGGGGCTGGATCGGAGACGGCCCGCTGGATATCACGGTGATCATAAAGGACGGGACGGACGTATACACAGGCGCCGACCGTTACCAGTGGGACCCACAGGAGGGACGCTTCGCGGTCGTCGAAACGACACAGGTCCGTTGGCCGCCCGATCCGCTGTCCAGCGAGGTCCCGTTCCCGACTGACGACGTGCGATATGTCACATGGTCGTGTCTCGACCGTGTGGAGGAACAGATGGGACAGATATGGATCGAGGGCTGGACCGCCGTCGAGGGTCAGGAGACCTCGGGGCAAACAGTGTTCCTGGAGATCCAAAAGGCGGGGTCGGCCGAGTATGCGGAGTGTACGCCGGTGCTGCGCACCGGCGTAGGAGACGTATTGGGGGATCGAGCGTACGACCACAGCGGTTATATCTGCCGCTTGGACATGGACGATCTTCCCAAGGGAGGCTTCGATTTCAAGCTCTTCGTGCAGAACGCCGCCGGGGTCTTTACGGATGGAGCCATGCACCATTACGACGCCGCCACGGGAGAGTTCCGATAGGACCCGGCCGTAGGGAGGTCCGCACAGAGCGTGGAGGACCAACGGACATGAAAAGGACAGACGGGCCCCGGTTTGGACCGGGGCCCGTCTGTCCTTTTCGATCGGCCGGCAGGTCGTCAGTCACACTCGATGACGGCCCGTTTCACGGCGGGGATGGAGGCGGGGGAGACGGACAGCTCGTCGATGCCCACCGACATATAGAACGCCGTCAGGGCGGTGTTGGCGGCGGACTCGCCGCAGATCCCCACCCAGATGCCCGCGTCATGGGCGGCTTTGGCGGTGCGCTCGATCAAGCGCAGGATGGCGGGATGGCCGGAGTCGAACAGGCCGCTGATGTTTGCGTTCATGCGGTCGGTGGCCAGGGTGTACTGGGTGAGGTCGTTGGTGCCGATGGAGAAGAAGTCCACCTCTTTGGCCAATACGTCGCTCATCACAGCGGCGGCCGGCGTCTCGATCATGATGCCGTACTCCACGTCCTTGCTGTAGGGGATGCCCTCCTTGTCCAGCTCCTGCCGGACCTGGTTGACGATGGTCTTGATCTCCAGCACCTGCTCCAGATGGGTGATCATGGGGAACATGATGTCCAGCTTGCCGTACACCGACGCCCGGAGCAGCGCCCGGAGCTGGGTACGGAAGATGTCGGGCCGCTTCAGGCAGATGCGGATGGCCCGATAGCCCATGGCGGGGTTCTCCTCCCCTTCGATGCCGAAATAAGGGGCCTGCTTGTCGCTGCCCAGGTCCAGGGTGCGCACCACCACCGGCCGGGGGGCCAGCCGGGCCAGCACCTCCTTGTAGATCTCGAATTGGGCCTGCTCCGTGGGGAAGTCCTCGCTGTCGAGGTAGATGAACTCGCTGCGGAACAGCCCCACCCCGCCGCCGCCTCGGGCGATGACCGCGTCGATGTCGTTGAGCCCGCCGATGTTGGCGCACACCAGCACCCTGTGGCCGCTCTTGGTCACCGCCTTGCGGTCCTTATAGGCTTCCAGGGCCGCCTGGTCGGACAGGAACAGGTCCCGGCGGCGGCAGAACTCCTTCTGGGTGGCCTCGTCCGGGTGGGGGGCCACCTCTCCTGTGGCGCCGTCGATGGCCACCAGCCCGGACCTGGGCAGCGCGTCGTAATCGTCGCCCATGCCCACGATGCAGGGGATGCCCAGCGTGCGGGCCAGTATGACGGAATGGGAGGTGGACGAGCCCAGCTTGGTGACGAAGCCCGCTACATGGTCCTTGTCCAGCCGGACGGTCTGGCTGGGCAGCAGGTCCACCGCGGCCACGATTACCGGCTCGTCGGGGAACTGGGCGGTGTCCGGGATGCCCTTGAGCACCCGGATGAGCCGGTTCCCCACGTCCATGACGTCGGCGGACCGGGCCTGCATATATTCATCGTCCATGGCCTTGAACATGGCGCCCAGGCTGTCTGCGGTCTCCCGCACGGCATATTCGGCGTTGAAGCCCTGGTCCAGCAGCTCATCGATGCCGTCGATGAGGTCGGGATCTTCCAGCATCATGCGGTGGATGTCGAACACTTGGGCCACGTTCTCGTCGGTGGCCCGGGCCTTCTCATAGAGCCCGTCCAGCTCCCGGATAGCCTGAGCGGCCGCCTGATCATAGCGCTGGTGCTGGACGGCGGGGTCCAGCCCGGTCTCCTGCGTGACGGACAGGTCGGGTTCCTCCAGGTAGAACAGCGGGGCGACGGCCGCACCGGCCGAGGCGGCGATGCCTTTCAACATAGTGGGACCTCCATTCTTTTGGTGGGTTCTCATAAAGCGCTCCCGAAGCGCTCGATCCATCTTTGTGTATATCATAGAATGACTTTTCCTGCAATGGTTCTGGGCAAATTTTTTGAAAAATTTTTACAGGAGAAGGTTCGTCAAAGGGGGATCTCGCCAAAAGGCGAGATCCCCCGGATAAACTGAAAGCAGTCTATATCGTTCTGATTGGGCAAAATGTTTCCTTTTCATAGGCCCTGATAGTAGTGGCAAGCGATGCCTGGGTAGATACCAGGCGCTTGTTGGGGCCGACCGCTCTCGATCCTCCGTGAGATCGGGAGCCGCCTCCTGCGTCTGCTCATTCGGGTCCTGTCCGGGATCCCGCCGGACAGGACCCGAATGATGCGGTGCGTGACGGATGCGATATAGGCCGCCTTTTTACCTTGAAAGATCGCGCGGATCCTGGTATAATCACCCTAAAACGTTTGTTTGGAATGGAGGGCCGTCTATGGAGCCGGGGAACGCTGGGACGATGGAGCACGCTCAGGTGGAGGGCACGGTGTCCGCCGTGCTGTTCTGCAATGAGGAGAACGGCTATACCGTATTGAGGCTGGAGTGCGACGGAGGGGACGAGATCACGGCGGTGGGCTATATGCCCAGCGTGGCCCCCGGCGAGGCGCTGGAGCTGGAGGGGAGCTGGGGACGCCACCCGAGCTATGGCGAGCAGTTCAAAGCGGAGATCGTGGTGCGCCGGATGCCCGTAGGGGAGAAGGCTGTGTTCGAGTATCTGGCCTCAGGGGTGATCAAAGGGGTGCGCATGGGGTTGGCCCGGCAGATCGTGGACCTGTTCGGCGCGGACGCCCTGACGGTCATCGAGCAGGAGCCGGAGCGGCTGTGCGAGATCCGGGGCGTGTCCGCGAAGCGGGCCCGGGCCATTGGCGAGGCGTTCCGGGAGCAGCTCGGGATGCGGCGGCTGGCGGGGTTCCTGTCCGAGCACCGGCTGCCCCTGGCCACGGCCATGCCGCTGTATAAACGGTTCGGCGACCTGGCGGTGGACGTGGTGCGGGACGAGCCATATCTGCTGGCCGACCGTGCGCTGGACATCCCCTTCGCCCAGGTGGACGCTCTGGCCATCGAGCTGGGGGTAGCGGGGGACGACCCTCAGCGGGTGGAAGCGGCCCTGATATTCGAGCTGGACCATAATGCCGACAACGGTCACGTGTTCCTGCCGGAGAACAAGCTGCTGTCCGCCACCGCGGCCCTCATCGGCGTGGAGGGGGACTGTCTGACCCAGGGGCTGGACACGCTGGTGGAGCGGGGGGAAGTGGTCCGGGAGGACATCGCGGGGGTGACCGCCTGCTACCCTGCCGGGCTGTACGGCGCCGAGTGCTATGTGGCCATGCGCATGGGGGAGATGTGCCGCACACAGATCGTCCCGCCGGCGGGGCTGGACAGGCTCATCGACGCCATCCAGCGGGAACAGGGGATCGCCTACGCCCAGCAGCAGCGCATCGCCGTGGAGATCGCCGCCAGCCGCCAGGTGATGCTGCTCACCGGGGGGCCGGGCACGGGCAAGACCACCTCCCTGCGGGGCGTGCTGGCCCTGTTCGACACCCTGGGGCTGGAGACCGCCCTGGCCGCCCCTACCGGGCGGGCGGCCAAGCGGATGGGCGAGACCTGCGGGGCGGAGGCCCTCACCATCCACCGGCTGCTGGAGACGAAGCTGGACCCGTACACCGGACAGCTCGCGTTCACCAAGAACCAGGACGACCCGCTGGAGGTGGACGCGGTGATCGTGGACGAGACGTCCATGGTGGACGTGTCCCTCATGGCCGCGCTGCTGGCCGCGCTGCAGGCGGACTGCCGCCTGGTGTTGGTGGGCGACCCGGACCAGCTCCCGTCGGTGGGGCCGGGGAACGTGCTGGACCACCTGATCCGCAGCGGCGTGGTGCCCGCGGTGTCGCTGACGGAGATCTTCCGGCAGGCCCGGGAGAGCGCGATCGTCATGAACGCCCACGGGGTGGACCGGGGGCTCGTCCCAGACCTGAAGAACACCGGCAAGGATTTCTTCTACCTGGGCCGGCGGGACGCGGCCCGGACGGTGGACACCATCGTGGAGCTCTGTCAGACCCGCCTGCCCAAGAACATGGGCATCCCGCCCGAGCAGATCCAGGTGCTCTCCCCCACCCGGAAGCGGGGGGCGGGCACCGCCACGCTGAACCGGGCGCTCCAGGAGGCGCTGAACCCCCCCGCCGGGGACAAGGGCGAGCGGGCCTTCGGGCCTTACATCTTCCGGGAAGGGGACCGGGTGATGCAGGTGAAGAACAACTACGACCTGTTCTGGGAGGACCCCAGCACCGGGGCCAAGGATCTGGGTGTGTTCAACGGCGACATCGGGACCGTGCTGGAGGTGGACGCGGGGGGCGTCACCGTGTCCTTCGACGGACGGCTGGTGTCCTATCCCCCGGAGATGCTGGGGGAGCTGGAGCCCGCCTATGCCGTCACCGTCCACAAGGCCCAGGGCAGCGAATACCGGGCGGTGATCCTGGCCCTGAGCGACGTGCCGCCCTCCCTGCTGGCCCGGGGGGTGCTGTATACCGCCATCACCAGGGCCCGGGAGCTGTTCATCCTGGTGGGCAGCGGCGAGCTCATGGCCCAGATGGTGGCCAACGACCGGCAGACCCGCCGGTACTCCGCCCTGCGCACCCGGCTGCTGCGGGAAACGGGGCAGGAGGGGTGGAGCTCATAGATCGCCGGGAGCGCCGCCCGTCCGCGCCTTTCGATCGGCCAGCCAGGTGCGCAGCAGATGGAGGGCCTCCGGGGAGAGCAGCAGCAGCGCCGGCAGGTTGACCAGAGCCAAAAAGCCGTTGAACGCGTCCACCAGCAGCCACACCGCCGTCAGGTCGCCCACCGCGCCTAGGATGATGCAGGCGGGGAAGGCCAGCAGGTACAGCCCCTGGGCCCAGCGCCCGCCGGTGAGGGCCTCCACGCCCCTGCGGCCGTAGTAGCCGGAGCCCAGCAGAGAGGTGAACGCGAACATCACCAGGCTCACCGAGACGATCCATTCCCCCACCTTGCCGAACAGGGTGGCGAATCCCGCCGCCGTCAAGGGCGCGCCGAGCATCCCGTCGGGCACCGCGCCGCTCTCCACCAGTGCCAGCGCCTGGACGGGATCGTACACACCGGAGGTGAGGATCGTGAGGGCGGTCACCGTGCAGATCACCATCGTGGCAAAGAACACCTCGAAGATGCCCCACATGCCCTGCTCCGCCGGCTCATCCACGTCGGCGCAGGCGTGGGCGATGGCGGACATGCCCAGTCCCGCCTCGTTGGTGAACACGCCCCGGGCCACGCCGTACCGCAGGGCGGTCCCCATAGCGTAGCCGCCCGCCGCTGCCCGGGGCGAGAAGGCGTAGGCCACGATCTGCTGGAAGGCCCCGGGGATCGCCTGCCAGTTCACGGCGATCACCGCCACGCCGCCCCCGATGAACAGCAGGGCCATGGCGGGCACCAGCAGCTCGCACAGGCTGCCGATCCGCTTGATGCCGCCCACCAGCACGATGCCGGTGACGACGGCCAGCACCACGCCGACCACGGTGCGGTCGGCCCCCACCGAGGCGGACAAGGCCGTGGCGATGGAATTGGCTTGGGCCAGATTGCCCCCGGCCAGGGTCTCCGCGATGCAGAACACAGCGAAGAGCTTCGCCAGGCCCGGCAGGCGCAGGCCCTTGGACATGTATCCCATGGGCCCGCCCCGCCAGCGGCCGTCGGGGCCTTTCTCCCGATGGCGCACCGCCAGGATCTTTTCTCCGCAGCCCGTCATCATCCCCAACAGGGCGGACACCCACATCCAGAACACCGCGCCCGGCCCGCCGTACAGGATGGCGGTGGCCACCCCGGCGATGGAGCCGGTCCCGATGGTGGCCGCCAGGGCGGTGGACAGGGCCTGGAACTGGGTCACGCCCTTGCCCTCGCGTTTGGCCCCTTTTCGCCGGAACAGGGAGCCCACCGTCGTGCTCCACCACGTGGGCAGGCCGAAGAGCTGGAAGAACCCGGAGCCGAAGGAATACCACAGTCCCACCACCAGGAACGCCGCCAACAGCGGCCCGCCCCACAGCCAGTCGCCGATCGTCTTGAAAAAAGCCATGTCCGCATCCCCTCCTGTTGGAAGGTATGCGGACATGGGACTAGTTATTCGGTCTTGACGGGCCGGCGGTCATTCCTCCCAAGGCTCGCGCCTCGGCTTCTGGGGCTGCTCCCAAGGCTCGCGCCTCGGCTCCTGGGGCCGGGCCGGCCGGCCGGCCGTGCCTCCGCCCGCGTTTGCGGCGTGGGCCCAGGACCACAGCCGCAGCCGTCCGGCCTGGTCGGGCAGGAAGCCCATGCGGTGGAGGATCGGGAGCAGCGCAGCGAACAGCGCCGCCAGCATGACGGTCTGGATGGGCAGCATGATGGCGTTCTTCACCGCGCTGGCCGCCACGATGGCCCCGTACCCCTTCCCGCCGGAGTACCAGAGATAGGTGCCCAGCCCGCCGATGAACACGTTTTGGATGTTGGTGGCCAGCTTGGCCAGGAACACCCGCAGCACGGTCACCTGCGCACGGTAGAGGAACAGGGAATAGGTGAGCACCCCCAGCATGGTGGTAAAGATGTAGAAGGGGTTGTAGCCGCCGGTGGGGTTCATGAGATAGGACACCGTGTCCTCCACGAAACCGAACACCAAGGCGTTCACCGGCCCGCCTACGAGGGCGCACAGCGCCCTGGCCAGGAAGCCCCAGCTCACCCGGATGTTGTTCACCACAGGGATGGATCTCAGGTAGGACAGGGCCACGCAGGCGGCCACCATCAGGGCGGAGAACACGAGGGTGCGTGGCTTTCTGGCGTCCGCCAGGGCGTCGCGCCAATAGGCGCGGGAGAACGGGGTCTTGTACAGTGTCTGGAGCATGGGGAATACCTCCTCTTTGATGATCCGGCAGCCCAAATGGGTATGCCGCACAAAGGAGGATGCGCTCCACCATGCGGCAGCGGGATGCGGAGCGCGCACTGCAAGCATCATGCTTTTCGTCCGGCGGACAACTCCCCGTCCCGCCGGCACTGCGGGGGCAGACGCCCCCTACACACGCGCTCCTACTCTGCCTGTCGCAGACAGTGTACTCCAAAGAGGGAAAAATTGCAAGAGGCGATATGCCCAAAGCGCGGAGCGCCAGAGCTCACGCATGGGCGCGGATCCACAGTTGACAACGGGCCCAAAATCTTATATGATAACTGGCACAGACACATCGTGTACGAGTCAAGGAGACAGAAAGATGAAAAAGCCGTTCCTTACTTTGAAGCAGGCCCAGGAGATCGTCAAGACCTATCCCACCCCGTTCCACATCTACGACGAGCGGGGCATCCGGGAGAACGCCCGGGCTTTGGGAGCCGCCTTTGCCTGGCGATCAGGGTTCAAGGAGTATTTCGCGGTCAAAGCGACCCCTACCCCCGGTATCCTCAAGCTGCTCCGGGAGGAAGGATGTGGGGTGGACTGCTCCTCGCTCACCGAGCTGATGCTGGCGGAGCGGTGCGGGTTTTCCGGGAACGAGATCATGTTCTCCTCCAACGAGACCCCGGCGGAGGAGTTCGAGCTGGCCGCCCGGCTGGGCGCCATCATCAACCTGGACGACCTCACCCATGTGGACTTCCTCTATAAGACCTTGGGCCGTGTGCCCGAGACGGTATGCTGCCGCTTCAACCCCGGGGGCTTGTTCACCGTAGGGGAGAGCAAAGAGGGCTTCCAGGTGATGGACGACCCCGGCCAAGCCAAATACGGCATGACCCGTCCCCAGCTCGCGCAGGCGTTCGCCCGGCTGAAGGAGCTGGGCACGAAACGGTTCGGCATACACGCATTTTTGGCATCCAACACCATCTCCAACGAGTATTATCCGACGCTGGCCCGTCTGCTGTTCGAGACAGCCGTCAGCGTGGCCGAGGAGACCGGCTGTCATGTGTCGTTCATCAACCTGTCCGGCGGAGTAGGCGTGCCCTACCGTCCGGAGCAGGAGGCCAACGACATCGCGGTCATCGGAGAGGGTGTGCGCCGGGCCTATGAAGAGATCCTGGTACCGGCGGGCATGGGGGACGTGGCCATCTTCACCGAGTTGGGCCGGTTCATGCTGGCTCCCTTCGGGCATCTGGTCACCACCGCCATCCACGAGAAGCACATCTACAAAGAGTATATCGGGGTGGACGCGTGCGCTGCCGATCTGATGCGTCCTGCGATATATGGAGCTTATCACCACATCACAGTGCTGGGCAAAGAGGACGCGCCCCAAGATCGTGTGTACGACGTGGTAGGCTCCCTGTGTGAGAACAGCGACAAGTTCGCCATCGACCGGCCGCTGCCCCAGATCGATATGGGGGACGTGCTGGTCATCCATGACACCGGGGCCCACGGCTTTTCCATGGGCTATAACTACAACGGGAAGCTGCGCTCAGCGGAACTCTTGTTGAAGGAGGACGGTGCGGTGGAGCTGATGCGGCGGGCAGAGACACCGGACGACTATTTCGCCACCTTGATGTGGTGAGCCATGAGACAGCGGCAGGGCAGGTCCCTGCCGCCGGTATGCGGGTATGGCGGAATTGGAAGACGCGCAGGATTTAGGTTCCTGTGCCGCAAGGCGTGTGGGTTCGACCCCCACTACCCGTACCATATTAGACAAAACCCGAGTATAGTATGACTATGCTTGGGTTTTGCTGTTTCTTCGGCGAAATATATAAGGTGGCTACCAAATTACTGTACAAAATGACTACAAGCAATAAATAACCTGTGTCATATTCCTATGTGTTATCCTCTATTGGGAGATAAGGGCATGGGGAATTTTATTTTTAAGGAGAAGGAGAATGAAACATGAGAATTCCATATGGTTTTGACTTGACTTCTATCGGTTCTCTTGCGATCAATGAAAATGAAGCTGAAACTGTCCGCATGATTTTTGACTACTACCTCGCCGGGGCCAGCTTAGGCAAGGTAGTGGATATGCTTTACAAAAAGCAAATCCACTCTCCGACAGGAAAAGCAAAATGGACACGTGCGGCGGTCGATCATCTGCTGTCCAACTCGAAATATATTGCCATCGTTGGCTTCGAATCCTTCATGGATGCACAGTTTGAGAAAAACGCTCGTTGCAATATCGACTATGATAAATCGGGTTCACCCCGCAGGTCAACCCGATATGTTTCACCGTCCATGCTACAGATGTAACTAACACCAGTAAAATGATACGAACAACCTCACATGAAGCCAAGCTTTCCATGCAGATGCTTTTTGTTCGTTAAATGAGGTTGCACCATTTCATGCGATTGTTTCGGTGTTTTCTGTCATGGTAAAGAACGAGTTCAGTTTTGATGAGGAGTGTACTGCCTATGACAGAAGAAAACTACCTGTATCGAACAAGTCCGCTAACACTTAGGAACCAGTTTTCTGGCTCAGGGCATTGGAAAATCCCAATGATTCCTAAAGCGTATTTCACTGATGATGAATTTCAAGACCTGCGTCTGATTGGCTATGATCGGACAAAACCCGACGATGAGCGGCATCTGGAGAGAATGGTGCATTTCTTCCTCTATGATTACAAGTTTGAACGTGTGTGGAAGGGTCCGAATCAAGATGTGGAGAAGCTGAAGCGATATCGGGCCATTTTATCCCCCGATTTCAGTATGTATCTTGAAATGGCTCCTGTCATGCAACTATACAATGTGTTCCGCAACCGATGGTGCGGCGCGTACTTTTCCAGTAAGGGTATCCGCGTTGTACCAACTGTCAGCTGGGGTTGTGAGGATACCTTTGACTTTTGCTTTGACGGCATCCCGAAGGGAAGCACCGTGGCAGTATCCACATACATGGTAAGCACCCATGGAAATCATGCGGATCAAAAAGATTTTTTCATGAAGGGCTACCGGGAAATGCTCCAGCGTATTGAACCGGAACGCATCATATGCTATAATGAACCGTTCCCAGAGATGGAGGGAAATATCGTATTCGTTGATTACGAGTTATCTTCCTGGAAGTATCAGAACGAGAATTATACCCCGTCTAAATATCTGACCTATATTCTTGGGGAGCAGCCTTTACCCACAGGCAGCAAAATTCGCATCAAATCCGGCTGTGTGCTGAAGAAAAACAAGGGCATGGGGAGTGCCCAAGGCGGGCCGTGGAAGCCCGCAAAACCAGCGGATGAACGACTTGTAGGTAAACCAGGAGAAATCAAAACGACCTA
>CANRXB010000037.1 GCA_947643715.1 uncultured bacterium | reverse complement strand
AAAGCCCGCATTTCTGCGGGCTTTTCTGTATAGGCAAACTCGGCTAACCATCAAGGAGCATCTATATGAAAATTGCAGACTATAGCAAAGTCAAGGCGCTTGGTCAGGAAAACGTGCTTTTGCTTGACGGTCCGGACGGCACCAAGACAATTCTTGCCCCCGATTTGGCAAAGGCTCTTATCGGCCTTCTCAGCTCCGAAGAGTTCATCTCCGGCGTAAATATGGCGGATTTGGAGCAGGCAACTTCTGTGCTTGGGGACAATACGCTTCTGTTGGGGACAGCGACAGGTAATCAGGCAGTAGCCGCAACCGTCCTGGCCAAGAAGTTGGCAGCCATGCTGACCTCCAGCGAGCTGGTCTCCGGCCTGACGCTTTCGGAACTGGCGAAAACGACTACTCTGGCTGCCGGGGATTATGTGATGGCAGGCCTTACGGCGGGTAACCGGGCCATGACCGCAAAAGACCTGTCCAAGGCGCTGGTAGCGCTGTTGACCTCGCAGGAGTTCATCTCCGGGCTGAAGATGGGCGATCTGACCCAGGCGACGGCTCTGACCGCCAGCGACAACATCCTCGTGGGGACCTCTGCGGGGAACAAGTACATGAAAGCCAGCGATGCTACGTTCGCCATGCTGGACGCATTCGCCGCTCCGGAGCTGCATCGCATGGTCTTTCGCGGCAAGAACCTTGGCGCCGCTCTGACCGCCGCGCAGAAGACCGCTATTCAAAATGGAACTTTCAAGGACCTGTGGCTGGGGGACTATTGGGTTATCAACGGCGTCAACTGGCGGATTGTTGACATGGATTATTGGTGGAACTGCGGCGATGCCGCTTTTACCAAGCACCACCTTGTCATTATGCCTGACGGCAACCTTGGGGCCAATAAGCAGATGAACGCCACCAATACTACGGAGGGCGGCTATGTCGGCTCTCTGATGTACACCACCAACATGGCCGACGCCAAGGCGCTGTGTACGGGGGCATTTGGGAGCAATATTCTGACCCACCGCGATATTTTCTGTAACGCGGTGACCAATGGACGGCCGACTGGCTATGCCTGGCTCGATTCCTCCATCGAACTTCCCACTGAAGTCATGATCTATGGATGTCCCCATTACGCGGTCATGAATGACGGAGCGAACATTCCGATGAAATACGCGATCAGCAAAAGCCAGCTCGCCCTGTTCGCTGTGGCCCCCAAGTTCATCACTACAAGACAGAATTACTGGCTGCAAGACGTCGTTTCCGCGGCTTATTTCGCCTGTGTGAACGCCGGTGGCGGTGCGGACTGTTACGGCGCCTCGAACTCTGGCATTGGGGTTCGTCCGGTCTTCCCTGTTGGGGTTAGCTAATCTGAGGGGCCTTGCGCCCCTCGGGGTAACGTTCTGAAAAATCAGGACGCAGGTGACGACAATTTATGCTATAAAGAATGTAAAATCGAAAGGAGCGCCCCATATGGACGAAAAAATTTACAGCGTTACTCTGGCTGACGGGACCGTTCTGGGCAATCTGCGGATGAACGGAAACACGTTCATTTCCCAGGAGCCGGTAGATCCCGCCGCTTTTGACGGGAACTGTGCCGGTGTGGTTATCAGCGACGGCCTGACTGAAGAGACCCATGAGTTTATGGAATACGTCCCCACCGCTCAGCCCGTGGCCGGGGAATTCTGGTTTTCCCTGCGTGATGTCAGCGAGCAGGAGCTGACCATGATGCGGATGCAGGCCAATATCGAATATATCGGTATGATGGCCGGCGTGGAGCTTTAAGGAAGGAGGACCACCATGGAGCATAGTAAGAATTTTGCCAAGGTAAAGCGCTTTTACGACATGAAGCTGTGGAATGAGGAGCGCGTCCGCAACGCCGTTACGGCTACGCCTGCCTGGATCACCGAAGCTGAGTTCAAGGAGATCACCGGGAAGGACTTCTAATGAGCGTACTCGTCAGCAACCGCAAAGAGTCAAAATTTGAGGTAATCGTGTTTTCCCTTGAGCTGCACCGGATGCTCATAGAGTTGATACAGCGGGATTTTGGAGTGAAAGATCTGGATCAGCTTGTCCGAGTTCGATACGCGAGCGGAAAAGATGAAACAGAAAACTTTTCAAGATACCGCTACCTTATGCGGCGCTCCAAGGACCGGGTAGATCAGGAGGCCGCGCTGATTACCAGCAACCTTCGGGGAGCTAACGCCATCTACCCGAAAACACTGCATGAGTACGAGTGCCGCCGTGATTATCAGAACTATGCGATTGCCCATTGCGAGATCCTCATGAAAGAGCTCCAGCATGTTGTGGAAGTGTTTGACGTCGATCTCAACACTTACAACAGGTATGTCAACGCTATCGACCGAGAAATCGGTTTGATAAAGAAATGGCGTCTACGGGACAACAAGATCAAATCGCGCCTTGAGGGCAGCATCTAAAGTGCGTCGTTTCCGCGGCTTATTTCGCCAATGTGAACAACAATGGCAATGCGAACTATAACAACGCCTCGAACTCTAACATTGGGGTTCGTCCGGATTCTCTGCCTAACCAACAGAGAAGGAGATGCTGTCCGTTACCCCGGCAGCCGGTCGGGGATAAATGAAAAAGCCGGACGTAATTTACTACGGTAAATATTACTATCACGGTGAATGAATATGGACTATGAGGAGATCGTCTGTGACGCCAACAACTTGTATAGGGCTTACAAAGCCTCGATCAAGAACAGCAAGTGGAAAGAAACCGTCCAGAAGTTTATGCTGAACTTTCTGCGGCATATTTTCTCCATTCAAGAGGATTTACTCAACAGGACCCTTCAAAATGGACCGGTCGAGGAATTTGAACTGTCTGAACGGGGCCGCGTAAGACCTATTACAAGTATTCAAATCAGGGACCGGATTATCCGGCACGCTCTTTGCGATGAGGTGCTGCTCCCTGAAGTTCGTAAACGCATTATTTATGACAACTGCGCATCGATCAAGGGCCGCGGCATTTCGATGCAGAGGAAACGTTTCGAGGTGCATTTACGCAAATACCACAAGCTTTATGGTAACGAGGGCTGGATTCTGTTCGGGGACTTCACAAAGTTCTACGACAACATTATCCATGAAATTGCCAAGCGGGAACTTCTCAAATTGTTTGATGACGACGAGTTCATTGACTGGCTGCTTACGATTATCTTCGACGGGTTTAAGATCGATGTGTCTTACATGTCGGACGAAGAGTATGCGGACTGCTTATTCAGCGCATTCAATAAATTGGAATATCGGGAAATCCCAAAGGAACTTTTAACCGGTGAGAAGTGGATGGCGAAGTCTGTCAACATTGGCGACCAGCTTTCACAGATCATCGGTATTTACTATCCATACCGCATTGACAACTATGTCAAGTATGTGCGGGGAGAAAAGTTCTATGGGCGGTATATGGACGATTGGTACATCATGAATCCTGACCGGGATGTTCTGCTGAATTTGCTCGCAAATATCAGGCGGATTGCAAACGAACTTGGAATTCACATTAACGAAAAGAAGACCCACATCGTTAAAATCAGCAGCACATACAAGTTCCTTCAGGTGAAGTATTCGCTTGGAAAAGATGGAAAGGTGATTAAACGCATCAATCCCGAACGCGTTACTGCACTGCGCAGGAAGCTTAAAAAGCTTGCCATAAAGGTTGAAAACGGTGAAGTTGAGTACAAAAATGTGGAAAACATGTTCAAAGGCTGGATGGGAAGCTTTTATAAGCTGATGTCCAAGAAACAGAGGAAAAATCTGATCGGGCTCTACGAACAGTTGTTCAACAAAACCGTTACGGTTGTTCACAAGAAAATGGTTATAACAGATAGGGCGCTTTGTTCTGCGTCCTGACCCAAGGAGGTGACAGATATGGACGGAGATTATATCTCTCGCCAAGAGCATGAGGAGTTCCGCCGAAGTATGGAAAGCGAGAATAAGCGGCTGGAGGAAGAGAATGACCGCCAAAACCATCGCTTGAATACGCTGGAGGAAACCGTCAAGCAGATTGCCGCGATCAGTACATCCGTGGAGAAGTTGGCTCTGAATATGGAGAACATGCTGAAGGAGCAGGTAAACCAGGGGAAGCGCCTGGAAACACTGGAAAGCCGGGACGGGGAGAAATGGCGCAAGGCCGTTTGGTGTGTCATCAGTGCTCTTATCGGCATCGCTGTCGGAATGATTTTCCGAACGCCTGTTTCGTGAGGGAGGGAGAGTGTATGCTGCATATCAAAGCAAAGGAAGCCCCGCCCATTGTGGAGCAGCCTGCTGATATTTCTGAGGACTGGCCGGAGGACGTCGTTGAAGAACCAACCCTCGACCTCTCTGAACCGAGCAAAAAGAAAGCGACCACTATGAAAATTATCGTGTGGGTCTGCCTGCTTAACGGTATTGCCTGGGTGTGGTGCAGCTACATCCTCGCATGGATGGGCAAGGAGCAGATTGCCGAGAGTTTATCTCAGGTGGCGCTTACCGAGATCATCGGCGTGGTGCTGGTGTACGCCATCAAGTCTGCCGTCGAGAACCTGAGCAAGAACAATTCATGGCCGGATAAACATGGCTCTGCTCCGCCTGATGGGGTCGGATAACATAAGGAGGAATCAAAAATGGAAAGTGTTCTGAACTGGTCCATGGTCATCAGCGTCATCGGTGTGCTGGTGGTGGTGACCAACATCGTCGTCCAGGTGCTGAAGAAGGTCACCTGGGACAAGCTGCCGACCAACATTCTGGCGGTCGCCGTCTCGATGGTACTCACGCTGGTGGCGTTCTTCGCCTACTGTCAGATCAAGGCTATCGCGGTGGTATGGTATATGGTGGCCGCCGCGGTCGTGCTGGGGTTCATGGTAGCGTATGCAGCCATGTTTGGTTATGACAAGCTCATGGAGGCTATCGGCAGGACCGGCAAACAGTAATTAGAAGCGGAAAAAGGTGTAGGAGTGTCGTTTATTCCTTGACTACTCCTACACCTTGACCGTTTAGGCCTTGGAAATACGGGACTTTATGCTTCGACTATATATAGCCCCAAGCCGCTGCCGCCGGTCGCCCTGTTTCGGGATCTGTCCGAACGATAAAACGGCATGAACAAATGGGGCAGATCGTCCTCCGGGATGGTGACGCCCGTGTTTTCTATTATCAGTACATTTCCATCGCGCAGGAAAATGGATACCTCTGCGCCGCTGGGCGAGTATCTCACCGCATTACCGATGATATTGGATAGCGCCTTGCTCCAAAGAACGGGATCGATAAGTACGGCCCGGTCGGTGATAATATTTTGGTGGATCTGGATATCCTTGTCCTGTACCAGAGGGAGGAGCGTTCTAACGACCTTATCCACGGTATCGGCTAAAGACACTTCCTGTAAAGTATCTTTGACGTTCATGCTCTCCATTTTCGTAACGGATAGGATCTCCAGAACGAGCGTTTCCATATCTTCGACCGTTTTCAAGGTTTCCGGCAAATACTTCTCATGGTCCTGATAATCCCCGCAGCCCAACATCATGTTTTCGATCTGCCCTTTGAGGATCGTCAGCGGTGTTTTCAGTTCGTGAGATACCGCCGCAAAGAAATGCCTGCGCTCGGCCTCCAACCGCTGAAAATGCTCCACGTCCATCTCCAGTCGGCGATTGGCGCTTTCTAATTCGTCCATGACGGTATGCAAACGGCTTGCCATGGCGTTCAGACTGGAAGCTAATACGCCGATCTCGTCCTTGCTTTTTACGTTACAGCGCCAGGTCATGTCAAGAGCGGTCATCCGTTTCGAGATCTGGCTGATCTCAGCGATCGGAGAGACGATGACTTTGCTGCAAATAAAGGCGCTTAGGGCAGACAGGAGAAGTATGACACCCAAGATAGCAGGTATCAGTTTTAAGAGGAGATCGGAGATCTCATTCGTTGCCTTTGAGATGGACATTATGGATAATTCATATTCCTCTGGGCGGTCTGCCAAATGGACGATCCCGAAGATACTGGTCGTTGCTGTATTTGCAGTCTCGCTGTCCATTCCGCCAAAGCTCAAGGCTGTTTTTCCATCGGAAAGTATGCCGGCGGAATTGTTTTGGATGCAGAAGTCATAGATCTGCTCGACAGCCCGATCATAAGGCTGTCCCTCCAGATCGGAGTATAGAGTTTCTGCATCCATCTCTAACCTGCTGTCATGCGCGAATCGATACCGCCCTGGCAGGACGATCATCACAGTTGCATAAATGAGCATACTGCAGATCGTGAGGGCAGAAAACACCAAGAGAAAGACTTTCGTGCTCAGACTATTTTCGATCCTCTTTCGCAATCTTATATCCCACCCCTCTGACGGTTTCGATGTATCCAACATTCAGCTTCTTCCGCAGATTCATGATGTGGAAGTTCACGCCCTTTTCATCAGCCACATATTCATAGCCCCATACCAAATTGAGCAGATCGTCCCGCGAAAAGACGCGCCCCGGATTTTTCATAAGGAGCCGCAGTATTTCGAACTCCAAATTCGTCAGCACGACCTCATGTTCGGAAACAAAGACCTGACGCCCAGCTTCATTGAGCGCGATCTCTTTGTAGAGGATGACGTCTGCGTCATCTTCCACAGAAGTCCTGCGGAGCAGGGCCTCCACCCTTTTCAACACCAGCCTGACAGAAAACGGCTTCGTGATGTAGTCATCTGCCAGCAGGTCGAAGCCTTTTATCTGGTCATCTTCCGTATCCAGCGCAGTGAGAAGGATGATCGGGATCTTCGACGTCTGCCGGATCATTTCACATACAGCGTATCCGCCAATTTTCGGCAGCATGATGTCCAGTAAGATCAGGTCAAACGATCCACCACGGAAAGCAGTGATGCCTTCCAGCCCGTCTGACGCGGTAGTGACCTCGTATCCGGCAGCAACGAGGGGTTCGAGCAGTATCTTTTGAATGGCCGGTTCATCCTCGATGACCAAGATCCGTTTGTCCATAAAAACACCTCTGGCTCTATGATACAGAGCGTTTATTAGATTTTGATCAGGTCTTTCTTTGCTTATGCAAGATCAGGCATAAAACATTCTATTTCTCCGTCGCAAAGGATGCAAGTCTGCAAATGAACGTTCACTATCACCTCCGATCCGATGCATCGCTCCTGGAAATTTTTTTAGATCTTGAAAGGGGTGAACATTCACTCACTTTGGAGTGATCTTCACGGCTTCGTGTCTTTTTTGAGTGGTCAGCCGATCGCAAAAGGGGCTGTGATCGCATGGAAAGAACATCTGACAGATACCTATGCTCCGGCTACCGTCGATCCCATGCCGACAGCGGTCAACGGATCCTTTCACTTTATGGACTGGCCAAAGCTGTCTGTCAGGCCGCTGAAAGTATAGCGCCCCCTTTTCTGCGACGAAAGCCGAGAGATGACCCGCGCTGGGTATGTTCGTTTGTGGGCGCTGCCCAGCGGCGAGGAAATGAGCGGTCGATAGCAAGGGGAAACGGCGAACTGTTTTTCTGCCGGGAAAACTGTGCGGGCTGCTGAAAAATACCTGAAAAAGCAAAAGATCACCGACGGATCGGTGTTCGTGACGCGGACGGGAGAGCCCTTTGACCGCTCCAATATCTGGCGGGATATGAAAGCTCTTTGTGAAAGCGCGGGAGTGGAGCCAGACAAGGTGTTCTCCCATGATCTGCGGCACCTGTTTGCCCGGACGTATGATCCACTGGAAAAAGATTTGTCCCGGTTGGCGGATACTTTGGGTCATTCCCATATCAGTACCACCCGGATCTATACCGCAGAGAGCGGTCCTGCTCACGCCCGGCAATTGGAGCGGCTGGAACTGATCCTGACGACATGATTTTTGTTGTGTTGTCATTTAGACCGCAA
This sequence comes from uncultured bacterium, assembly GCA_947643715.1. Lineage (GTDB taxonomy): Bacteria > Bacillota > Clostridia > Oscillospirales > Oscillospiraceae > Enterenecus. Next base: position 17,605 of record CANRXB010000037.1, on the reverse strand, counting down.
TACGTCAGCATACATACCATATCATACAGAAAAAATGGACTTCTGGCAAACCTTTTCACAACTTGGGCATGAAGAAACCGACGGGATGCGCTCTGTTTTTATCTTGCCTGCTTTTTTGCGCCTTTTTTCAGATCCCTTGCGTTCTTTGACCGAAATCAGGGCACTGGTTTCAAGAAAATACAACATAACAAAAATCAAGTCGTTCGATAGTGGGGGACACGCTTATGGAAAAAATATCGATCGTAGACGACAGTGTCGTGCAAGCAGCCCAATTGAAAGCGATCCTGGAGGACGAGTACGATGTTACCGTCGCTCAGAGGGCGGAGGATGGGCTGCGTTGGGCAAGTGATGAAAACCTTTCGCTCATTTTGCTGGATGTCGTGATGCCAGGGATGGACGGTTTCACACTCCTGAAAAGGTTACAGGAGGAGATCATTACCCAAAGCGTCCCGGTCATATTGATCACCAGCTTGTCTGGCGTGGCAGACGAGCTGCGCGGGCTGATCTTGGGAGCGGTCGATCATATCACAAAGCCATTTGACCCCCTGATCGTCAAGGCGAGGGTCAACACGCACGTCAAGCTGTACCGCTATCGCAGGCAGATCGAGCAGCAATCGATGACCGACCAGCTCACAGGGATCGCCAACCGGCGCAGGTATGAACAGTGCAGTGCCACGAAATGGAGCGAGGCGATCCGGCTGCACGTTCCAATCTCCATCTGTATGTTCGACATCGACCGCTTCAAAGTGTATAACGACACCTTTGGCCATCCCGCTGGAGATAAAGTGATCGCCGCCGTAGCGCAGACGGCTGCGTCCCACTTACAGCGCAACACGGATCTTCTGGCCCGCTACGGCGGCGAGGAATTTGTGGCGCTGGTCATGGGCGACTCTTCCGAGCAGATATTCGGGCATCTACAAAAGATCCGTCACGATGTAGAAAACCTTCACATTTCCCATGACCCATCCGTATCTCAGTGGGTCACAGTCAGTGTCGGAGGGGTCACTGTGATCCCTGAGCTGGGGAGCGATTACGACCTTTACTTAAAGATCGCGGACACTATGCTGTACGACGCAAAGAAAAGTGGCCGGAACAGGGTCGTTTGGGCCGATGAAAAGCTGAAACAGCTATGGGAGAAAAGATGATCCGATCGATATCGAGAACTCAGGATAACGGGGGGTATATCATGAGTTTGCTCGACCTTTACCAAAGGATTTATCAGAGATAAAAACAAAAGTCGCTTTCAACCTCCCGAACTTGCGCAGGCAGACGACAAGACCGCCATTTTTGAAAACTGGCGCGACTTCCTCAACTACTTTGACGCTTCCGTATCAGTGCAGCTCTCTTTCATCGATCAAGGGACGCAGCGGGAGGAAGCGGAAAAAATTTCAAGCTGCTGGGGGTATCTGCCCACCCCATGACAGGCTATGAACAGTCACAGACCATGCACGGGGTATTCCACCCGGAGGGGGAGCCGTTCCATTTTGATTTTTCATGGCTTGCCCCGTCCGGGCTTACCACAAAGGACTTTATCGCCCCGCCCTCATTCCGTTTTGGCGAAGAGCGGTATTTCCGCATGGGGCACAAGATCGGCGCGGTATCGTTCTTACAGATACTTGCGCCGGAGTTGAACGACCGCATTTTTGCGGATATGTTAGACCTTGAAATGGGCGTGATCGTCAACCTGCATATCCACAGTATCGACCAGACGAAGCCATCAAGACCGTCAAGCGCAAGATCACCGACCTTGACAAAATGAAAATCAAGGAACAAAAGAAAGCTGGAAAATGACATTTTCGCGGCGGCGGGGATCGCACACAAATATAACTGTGCCCTCACCCGGCTTGACTACCAGCAGGAAGCGGGACTTATGTCAAGCGTCCCTATCGGTGAGAACCTTATCCCCATACAGCGGGGCTTGACCACTTCCAGCACGGCGATCTTTATTCCCTTTATCACGCAGGAGCTTTTTCAGAGGGGCGCAAACCTTTATTATGGGCTGAACGCCCTTTCCAACAACATGATACTCTGCGACCGCAAGCAGCTTAAAAGCCCAAACGCTTTCGCGGGATCGCCATCAGATATGACGGATCAGGGACGATGCGCAACTGCCCAGCGATCCTGACCGGCAAGACGTCTCGATCGGTCCCCACCTGTCGTGACGGACCCGGTATCCCAAGGCGCCCCTGCCGCGAACGCGGCAGGGGCGCACTTTCATTTCTTCCTGGGCAGCTTATGCTCTTTGCCGTCCGGTCCCAGGATATAGGTCCGGTCGAGCTGGCCGACGAGGCTGGCCTTCACACTGGCGATATATTCTTTTCGCAGGGCGTCCCGCTCGGTCAGCTCCGCCGGGCTCAGGACCTCCCCCGCCTTCACCCGGCGGGCGAAGGCGTTGATGCGGTCGATCTTCTGTTGGTCCATCACACATACCTCTCGATCTCGATGATGATCCGTCCCTTCCGGGACCGGTCGCCTACACGCTTGAGCACACACTTCCCCATCCCCCGGCAGGTGAGCACGTCTCCCTGTTCCACCGCCCGGTCCGGCTTGAGGCATTCCCGGTGGTTGAGGGACACCCGGCCCCCGGTCACCAGATCCGCGGCCTTGCCTCTGGCCAGGCAGAGGCCGCAGGCCAGTACCGCGTCCAGCCGCAGGGTGGCCACGGTATCCCGGACGAGCTCCACCTCGGCCGGAGCGGGGACCAGGCCGGACAGCGGGATCTCCTTTCGCTTCAGCCTATACCGCCCCGCCTGTTCGAACTGGGACAGGATGATGGGCGCGGCCTCCCTCGCGCACACGATCTGAGCCGCGGCGCTGCCGACCAGGATGTCCCCCACCTTCTCCCGCGTCAGGCCGATGCCCATCAGGCCCCCCAGCAGGTCCCGGTGGGTGAGCCGCGCCTCCGGCGGGAAAGCGGCCTCGACAGCGGCCAGCTCGTCCCCGGCGTCCCACTCCTCCGGCTCCTGCCAGTCCGGGAGGAACACGCAAACGGTGCGCTCCGCCCCTTCGAAGCCGCCGTGGAACAGGTGCCTGGGATGCCCGCAGCCGGCCAGGAGCAGCTCCAGCGCCGAGCGTTGGGCCGGAGAGAGGAACTGGGTGGCGCAGGGACAGGAGCGTCTCTGCGTCCGCTCCAGCCGGTCCAGGGCGCGGGCCAGCACCATGCGCTCCTCCGGATCCTTGGCGGATCTGTTGAGCAGTTCGGTCTTGTTCATAGTATCCCCCTGATATGGTGGTCTCGATACAGGCCGGACGGGACGGCGTGTCCGTATCCGCTGGCCGATCTCATACGCTCCGCTTCTGGGCGCCGTAGAGCCGGGCATATTCCCCGCCGCGGGCCAGCAGCTCGTCGTGAGTGCCTTCCTCCAGGATGTGGTTGTCATCCACCACGATGATACGGTGGGCGGAGCGGATGGTGGACAGGCGGTGGGCGATGATGAGGGTGGTGCGGCCGCGGGCCAGCTCGTCGAACGCGGACTGGATGCGGACCTCGGTGACGGAATCCAGCGCAGAGGTGGCTTCGTCCAGGATGAGGATGGGAGGGTCCTTCAAAAAGATCCGGGCGATGGACACCCGCTGCTTCTGCCCGCCGGACAGCATGACGCCCCGTTCCCCCACATAGGTTTGGAACCCGTCGGGCATGGACATGATATCGTCGTAGATCTCGGCCTTCTTCGCGGCATCGATGACCTCCGCTTCCGTGGCCTCGGGCCGGCCGTACCGGATGTTGTCCAGGATGGTGCCCGCGAACAGGAACACGTCCTGCTGCACGATGCCGATGTTGTGGCGCAGGGAGCGTTGGGTCACCTCCCGCACGTCCTGCCCGTCCACCAGGATGCGGCCCTCCGTCACGTCGTAGAACCGGGGGATGAGCTGGCACAGGGTGGACTTGCCGCCGCCGGAGGGCCCCACCACCGCCACCGTCTCCCCTTGGGGGATATGGATGGACACATGCTCCAGCACCGCCGGGCCGTCCTCATAGTGGAAGGACACGCCGTCGATGACGATGTCGCCCTTGGCCGGCCCCATCTCCCGGGCGTCCGGGGCGTCCTGGACGGCGGGCTCCACCCGCATGAGCTCCACGAACCGCTTGAAGCCCGCCATACCGTTGAGGAACTGTTCCACGAAAGCCGCCAGCTTGCGCACCGGCATGAGGAACGTGGAGATATACAGGATGAACGCGCTCAGGTCGATGAAATCCATCTCCCCCTGCATGATGAACCAGCCGCCCGCCGCCACGGTGAGCACGTTCATGGCGGGCAGGGCGAACTCCAGCCCCGCGTGATAGATGCCCATAGCCTTGTAGGAATCCCGCTTGGCTTTCTTGAAGCGCTCGTTGGACTGCTCGAACTTGACGGTCTCCTCCCCCTCGTTGGCGAAGGCTTTCGCCGTGCGCATCCCGGATATGGCGGACTCGAGCTGGCCGTTGATGCCCGCCATGTCCTGCTTGACCCGCACCGACGCGCGGACCATCCGCTGGCGCTGGACGATGGTGAAGCCCACGAAGATGGGCACCACAGCGAACACGATCAGGGCCAGCTTCCACTGGATGGACAGCATCATGCACAGCGCTCCCGTCAGGGTGACCACCGAGATGAACAGGTCCTCCGGGCCGTGATGGGCCAGCTCGGTGATCTCGAACAGGTCGTTGGTGGCCCGGCTCATGAGCTGGCCGGTGCGGTTCTTGTCATAAAAGGAGAAGGACAGGTCCTGCATGTGGCCGAACAGGTCCCGGCGGATATCGGCCTCGATCCGCACGCCCATCATGTGGCCCCAGTAGGTGACGACGAAATACATCACCGAGCGCAGCGCGTAGGCCGCCAGCAGCAGGGCCATGACGGCGAAGAACGCGCCGAACAGGCCCTGGGGAAGCAGGCTGTTCAGCGCCTCCCGGGAGGCCCAGGGGAAGGCCAGGTCCACCAGGGCGATGCCCAGGGCGCAGGCCATGTCCAATAGGAACAGCCTCATGTGGGGCTTGTAATATGACAAGAAGATCGGGACATAGCCTTTCTGGAACCGTTGGGAGTGCATGGCGCAGATGCTCCTTTCCTATTTTATAAAATGTATGCTGGACCAGTATAGTCCACAGGTCCGGACTTGTCAACGCCGGAAAGCCCGCGGCCCTTCCAAGAGAAACGTCGATCCTTCGAAAACACCGGCGGTCCCACAAAGTCAGCTTGAATCGGTCCAAGGCCGATGCTATAATAGAGCGATGGATCGACGATCGGGAGGCGGCACTCTCTTATACAGGCGCTCACCGATCGGGCAAGACATAGATGAGAAAAGCCAGACTATGATATCATGACCGCTGTCTGTCCCGGCCGATCCGGGCAGACAGGAAGGAGGATGCCCACATGGGACACACACGACTCGACTGGCACGAACGGGGTCAGCTCTGGCTGCGGCTGGGGCTGCGGGGGGTCTTGACGCTGGGAGCTGTGGCGCTGCTGATCTGGGTGGGCCTGCCGCTGCTGTCCCTGCTCAGCCCCTTCGTGTTCGCCCTAGTGCTGGCCTGGGGGCTGAACCCGGCGGTGCGCTGGCTCCAGCGAAAGACCCAGCTCTCCCGGAAGCTCGTCTCCATGGTGCTGGTGGTGCTGGTGTACGCCGTGGCCGGCGGGGTCCTCTTCGGCCTGGGCTGGATGGCGGTGGACCAGATCCGTTCCCTGTTCGACAACCGCCAGTCCCTGCTGGACGAACTGCTGGACGGTCTGGTGAGCGTGATCAACAACGTGGGCGGCTGGCTGGAGGGGCTGGGCAGCATCGTCCCGCAGGGCATCGTCACCACCAGCGAGGACCTCATCGATACAGTGGTGGACTGGGTGCGGGGGCTGGACTTCTCCGGCTGGCTGACCGAGATGGCAGGCCAGGCCCCCTCCATGGTCACCAACGTGTCCGGCTTCGCCGTGGCCTTGGTGGTGTTCATGATGGCCAGCTACTTCATCACGGGGGACTATCCCAGGCTGCGCTTCGAGCTCACGGACCGGGTGCCCATGGTGGCCCGGGACTTCTGCCGTTCGGTGAAGGACATCTTCATGAGCGCCTTCGGCGGCTACGTGAAGAGCCAGCTCATCCTGTCCTTCGGGGTGTTCCTCATCCTCACCGTGGGCTTCCTGTTCATGGAGCAGCCCTACGGCCTGCTGCTGGCCTTCGGTCTGGCGGTGCTGGACTTCATCCCGATCATCGGCGCGGGCACGGTCATGGTGCCCTGGGCGGTGGTAGACATGGTGCTGGCCGAGTACGGGGAAGCGGCGGCGCTGATGGCCGTCTGGGGGGTCATCGTGCTGTTCCGCCGGTTCGCCGAGCCCAAGATCCTGGGCGACCAGACCGGGCTGTCCCCCATCCTGTCCCTGGTGGGGATCTACGTGGGCATGAAGGTGGGCGGCGTGCTGGGCATGGTGGTGGGCCCGCTGCTGCTGCTGGTGTGCATCAATCTGGCCAAGCTGGGCATCTTCCGGCCCGTGCTGGACGATCTGGCCCTGGCCGCCGGGGACATCGACGCCATCCTGCGCTCCGGACGCAGGACGGACGACACGGAGAAAAGCTGAAGACCGCGTTGCGGTCTTCAGCTTCTTTTCAGGATAAATTCAAAATCATTTCGAGGCTATGACATACTCTGGACATAATTATAGAGTATCGTTACCTCAGCAACAGAGGAGACGGCAAAAAGACAGCCGCCTCGATCCACCCGAAAAGATCCCCACAGATGTGTGACTGGAAAGGAGCGATCTCCGTGTACGATCAAAATGGCTTCAACAGCAACGATACCTATCATTACAGCTACGTGCCCCCCCACCGCGACCCCTGGGACGGGCAGCAGCCCTCCGACACGCCGCCCCAGCGCCCCGAGAAGAAGAAGGGCTTCGCGGGCAAGGCCGTGGCCCTCGTCCTGTGCTGTGCCCTGGTGGGCGGCGGGGCGGGCGTGGGCGGCGCCGCTATCTACGACGCGATGGCCCGCGGCCCCGAAGGCGAGACCACCATCTACCGCAACGAGGTGGACCCCACGGCGGTGCATGTGAAGCAGGCCGACGGCCTCACCCCCATGAGCCTGGCGGAGATCAACGCCGCTTACGCCGACTCCTGCGTGTGCATCACGGTGCAGACCGTGGTACAGAACGGCTGGTATCAACAGGCGGCCACGGGCGCCGGCTCCGGCTTCATCATCAGCGAGGACGGCTATATCGTCACCAACTATCACGTCATCGAAGGGGCGACCGCCATCAAGGTCACGCTGAACAACGGCGAGACCTATGACGCCAAGCTGGTGGGCGGCGAAGAGCTCAACGACGTGGCGGTGCTGAAGATCGACGGCGTGTCCGGCCTGAAGCCCGTGGTGCTGGGCGACTCCGACGACGTGGTGGTGGGCGAGACGGTGTGCACCATCGGCAACGCCCTGGGCTCGCTGTCCTTCTCCCTGACCTCCGGAGCGGTGTCCGCCACCGGGCGGTCCGTCACCATGAGCGACGGCACCGTGATGAACATGATCCAGACCGACTGCACCATCAACTCCGGCAACTCCGGCGGGCCCCTCTTCGACAGCTACGGCCGGGTGGTGGGCATCACCTCCGCCAAACTGTCCAACAACGGCGACGCCTCGAAGGCCACCATCGAGGGCATCGGCTTCGCCATCCCCATCAACGACGTGATCGACATCATCACCGACTATATGCAGTACGGCTACGTCACCGGGCGGCCCTATATGGGCATCCTCAACCCCGCCGACACCGAGCAGTACGTCCAGGCGTTCGGCTGGCCCGTGGGCGTGTACGTCAACGACGTGGAGGCCGGCTCCTGTGCCGAGACCGCCGGCATCCGCCGGGGGGACATCATCACCAAGATCGACGATACCCAGATCACCGGGGTGTCCCAGATGGTGTCGGTGAAGAACAGCTACCGGGCGGGGGACACCGTGACCGTCGAGGTATACCGCTCCGGCGAGACCCTCACCCTGACCCTCACCTTCGACGAGCAGGTCAACAGCACCCAGTCCAACGCCGGCCAGCCCCAGGACCCCGCCCCTCAGCAGACCGCCAGCGGCGGCTATTACGGGGACGAATATCCCTATGGCGGCTTCGGCGGCGACCGGTTCAACTTCCCCTGGAGCTTTTTCGGCTGGTGAGGCCCCAAGACGCGGCCGCCGATCCGGCCGTCAGACGAGAACGGCCCGTGGGCAAGACCCACGGGCCGTCGTTCATGCCGTGAGCTGCTCGATCTCCCGCTCCGCCTCGCCCCGGGTGTCAGCGGAGAAGCAGAACACACCGTCCAGATAGACCTCCACATGGCCTCTCACGAATTCGATCTCATACATAAAAGGGCGCTCCTTCCTGCGGGGGACTGCCGCCCCCCGTTCCATGAGATCAGTATACACCAAGTTGGGTCCGATAAACCGGCACTAATAGGGCATCGGGCAAAAAAACTCCGCCGCTCCCGCCAATGGCGCAGAGCAGCGGAGTCCCTTTTTCGCGCGAGACCGATCGCCGGGGCCGGTCCCCTTCAGCTCACATCGACGCGCTGGACGTGCACGCAGCGTTTCGCCTCCGCGTCGATCTCGAACAGCACCGCGTCCAGCTTGCACGGCCCGGCCGCGGGCTGGAAGCGCTGGGGGAGCCCGCCCAGGAAGCGGTTGATCGCTTGGTCGGGGCGTATGCCGATGACGGACTGGATCGGGCCGGTCATGCCCAGGTCGGTGACGAAGCCCAGTCCCTTCGGCAGCACTTGACAGTCGGCGGTGGGCACATGGGTGTGGGTGCCCCACAGGGCCTGGGCCCTGCCGTCCAGATACCACGCCATGGCCCCCTTCTCACTGGTGGCCTCGGCGTGGAGGTCCACGATGGTCAGATCCGCCTGGTCCTCCTCCAAGATCCGATCCATCTTAGTGAAGGGGTTGTCGGAATTGGCGTCCATCTCGCACCGCCCGATGAGATCCACCACCCGGATGCGCAGCCCCCGGGGGCCGTCGAACACGCCCCAGCCCCGGCCGGGGGCCCGGCTGGTGTAGTTCGCGGGCCGGATGATATACGGTGTGTCCTCCATATATTTTACGATCTGTTGTTTGTCCCAGGTGTGGTTCCCCATAGTTATCACATCTGCCCCGGCCGCGAAGATGCGGTCGGCCTGCTGGGGGAGCAGGCCGTTGCAGGCTGCGTTCTCCCCGCACACCACAGTGAAGTGGACGTCATGGAACTTGCGCAGAGAGGGCAGGCGTCGGCAGAGGAGGTCCACGCCGGGATCCCCCACCACGTCGCCCACCGCCAGTATATGGACGTTCATCGAAACACCTCCAAAAATAGACAGGGGGGAGAGGGCCTGGCCCGCTCCCCCGTATTCGTTTCAGCCATCCTGCTCCACCAGCATGAGGCAGCCGTCCTGGTCGTATCGCAGCAGCCGGATCTCCGCTTTGGTGTTCCGGGCGATGTCCCGCATCTTGACCGATTCGGTGACGGACGCCATCAGCGTGTACGACACTCCATGCTTCCTCGCCCGGCCGGTCCGGCCGATGCGGTGGATGTAATACTCCTGCTCGTCGGGCACATCGTAGTTGAACACCACGTCCACATCGTCGATGTCCAGTCCTCTGGCGGCCACGTCGGTGGCCACCAGGACGCGGAGCTTGCCGTCCTTGAACTTTTTCAAGGTCTGCTCCCGCACCCGCTGCTGGATGTCGCCGTGGATCGCCTCGCAGGACACCCCGCGCATCTTCAAAAGCCCCGCCAGCCGATCGGTCATGTTCTTGGTGTTGCAGAACGCGATGGCCCGCTCGTAGTCCCCGCCGTCGAGCAGGGCGACCATAGTGTCCAGCTTCTGCTCCCGGCCCATGAGCTCGATGGCGTACTGCTGGATGTCCGGGCGGTTCTCCTCCACCGGGCGGACGGTGATCTCCGCCGGGTCGCGCTGGTACACCCAGGAGATGTCCATGACTTCTCGTGATATCGTAGCAGAAAACAACCCTAAGTTTTTACGCTGGGGCATCTTGTCCAGGATCCGGGTGACGTCCTGGATGAAGCCCATGTCCAGCATCCGGTCCGCCTCGTCCAGCACCACCGTCTGCACCTTGTCCAGCTTGACGGTGCGCCGCTTCATGTGGTCCATCAGCCGCCCGGGGGTGGCCACCACGATCTGGGGCCGGCTCTTGAGCTGGGTGAGCTGCTTCTCGATGGGCTGGCCGCCGTAGAGGCACACCGTGCGTACCCCTTCCCGGAAGGCGCACAGGTCCCGCAGCTCGTCCCGGATCTGGATGGCCAGCTCCCGGGTGGGGGCCAGGATCAGGCCCTGCACCGCGTCGGAGGCCGGGTCGATGTGCTCCACCATGGGGATCCCGAAGGCGAAGGTCTTGCCCGTGCCGGTGGGGGCCTTGGCCACCACGTCCTTCCAGTCCATGAAATAAGGGATGGCCCCTCCCTGGATGGGGGTGGCCTGGGTGAAGCCTTTCTTGTCCAGGGCCTTCAAAGTGGCTTCGGACAGGCCCATGTCCTTATAGAAATAAGTCTCCTGTACTTGCGCGCCGTTGATCTCCATATGGCCGTTCCTCTCATTGAGTATATGATGTCGCTAGGATGCTGCGCAGATGTGCGATATGTGAAGGTCGCGCCCTTCACGGGCATGGCGTGGGCTCGCCCCGGCCCTGCCGGGCCCGCTGGCGCTCCACCAGGTCGGCCAGGGTGGTGCCGTCCACCACGGCGGAGACCGCTTTGTGGATGTCCTGCCACAGCTCTACCGTGACGCAGTCGCAGCTATGCTCACAGTAGCCGTCGTCGGTGGCGCACTCCACCGGGGCCAGGTCGCCCTCCAGCGGGCGCAGGATGTCGCCTACGGAGTACTCCTCCGGCCTGCGGGTGAGCAGGTAGCCGCCGCCCGCGCCCCGCACCGAGCGCACCAGCCCCGCCCGGGCCAGGGGGGTGACGATCTGCTCCAGATATTTGTCGCTGAGCTGCTGCCGCCGGGCCGCGTCCCGCAATGACACCGGGCCCGTGCCCACATGCTGGGCGATGTCCACCATCAGCCGAAGGGCATAGCGTCCCTTCGTGGAGATCTTCATAGGGGTCCCTCCATTCGTCCTGTTCTAAAATACCACAATTCCAATGGGAATTCAAGGCCAAATGGCGCCATCGCCGTCTTGGCAAGTTTTTGCTGGGATCCATGCACATTTTCCCTTGCGTTTGATCGGTATCGTTGATATAATATACCATGCCTGCTTTGGCGTCCCCGCCATCATCCCTTACAGGACTGGGGGCGCTGTCTGTCCGTGTACGCCGCCGGGCGGCCCCGGCGGGCGGTGCGCGGGAAGTAGAAACGAACAGAGGAGGAGACAATGTGTTGAATGGCAAACTGCACGGCATCCACGCGCCCCACAGGAAGAACACTGTGGACAGCGCGCCGACGCGCCTGCCGGTGCCTCCAGTGATCACAGTGCCCATGTCCATGAACATCGGCGCCCCGGCCAAGCCCGTGGTCAAGCCGGGGGACGTGGTGAAGGTGGGCCAGATGATCGCAGAGGCGGGAGGGTTCATGTCCGCGCCCATCTATTCCGGCGTGTCCGGCAAGGTGAAGCGGCTGGACGAGATCGTCAGCGCCAACGGCCGGTTCGACACCGTCATCGTCATCGAGACCGACGGCGAGCAGACGGTGTGGGAGGGCATCGCCCCCCCCACGGTCACAGACAAGGACAGCTTCGTGGAGGCGGTGCGCCAGTGCGGCTGCGTCGGCCTGGGCGGCGCCGGCTTCCCCACGTCCGTGAAGCTCAACGTGGATCCCGACCGGGTCCACGCCATCATCATCAACGGCGCGGAGTGCGAGCCCTACATCACCTCCGACACCCGCACCATGATCGACGACGCGGCCGACGTGATCTACGGCGCGCAGCTGCTCCAGAAGTACTATACCGCCGAGCGCATCGTCATCGGCATCGAGGACAACAAGCCCCAGTGCGTGAAGATCATGCAGGAGGCGGGCAAGGACGTGCCCGGCTTCGAAGTAGCGGCGCTGCCCGCCCTGTACCCTCAGGGCGGCGAGAAGGTCCTCATCTACAACACCACCGGACAGGTGGTGCCCGAGGGCAAGCTGCCCATCGACGTGGGGGCCATCGTGATCAACTGCACCACCCTGGCCGTCATCGCCAAGTACATCAGGACCGGTATGCCCCTGGTGGAGAAGGTGGTCACGGTGGACGGCTCCGCCATCGCCGCTCCCCAGAACCTCATCGTCCCCGTGGGCACCCCCATCCAGAACATCCTGGATCATGTGGGCCTCAAGTGCGAGCCCAAGAAGGTGCTGTACGGCGGCCCCATGATGGGCACCTCCGTCCCCAGCCTGGAAGCCCCCATCATGAAGAACACCAACGCCATCCTGGCCTTCGACGAGAAGGACGCGGCCGACCCCGTGCCCACCTCCTGCATCCGCTGCGGCCGGTGCGTGTCCCACTGCCCTCTGCGGCTCATGCCCGCCGCCATCGAACGCGCCTTCGACGACAAGGACCCCGAGACGCTCAAGGCCCTGAAGGTCAACCTGTGCATGGAGTGCGGCTGCTGCTCCTATAGCTGCCCCGCCCGCCGGCCCTTGGTCCAGGTGAACAAGCTGGCCAAGGCCATGCTGAACAAGTACAACGCCGAGCAGAAGGCCGCGGCCGAGAAGAAAGCCGCCAAGGAAAAAGAAAAGGAGGCGGTCTGAATGAACAATATGATCGTTTCCGTCAACCCGCACATCTACGCGAAAGATACCACCCAGACCATCATGCGGGACGTGCTCATCGCCCTGCTGCCCGCAGTGTTCGCCTCGGTGCTGTTCTTCGGCGTGAAGGCCCTGCTGGTGGAGGCCGTGTGTGTGGCCGTGGCGGTCCTGTGCGAGTGGGCCTTCCAGAAGATCTGCCGCAAGCCTGATACCATCACCGACCTGTCCGCCGCCGTCACCGGGCTGCTGCTGGCCCTGAACCTGCCGGTGGACATCCCGCTCTGGCAGGCCGTGTTCGGCTCCTTCGTGGCCGTGATCCTGGTCAAGCAGCTCTTCGGCGGCATCGGCCAGAACTTCGCCAACCCCGCCATCACCGCCCGCATCATCATGCTGGTGGCCTTCTCCGGCGCCATGACCACCTGGGCCGCCCCCGCGTTCTCCGACGCGGTGTCCTCCGCCACCCCCCTGGCCATCCTGGGCGCCGGCAGCACCGAGGGCCTGCCCTCCCTGCTCCAGATGTTCCTGGGCGCCCGGGGCGGTTCCATGGGCGAGACCAGCTGCTTGGCCCTGCTCATCGGCGGCATCTACCTGATGGTCCGCAAGGTCATCTCCTGGCACACCCCGGTGGCGTTCATCGGCACCGTCCTGGTCCTCACCGCCCTGCTGGGCCAGCAGCCGCTGTACCAGGTGATGGCGGGCGGACTGTTCATCGGCGCGTTCTTCATGGCCACCGATTACACCACCTCTCCCCCCACCCCCGCCGGCAAGCTCATCTTCGGCGTGGGCTGCGGCCTCATCACGGTGCTGATCCGCGTGTGGGGCAATTATCCTGAGGGCGTGTCCTTCTCCATCCTGCTGATGAACATCCTCAATCCCTACATCAGCGGCTGGACCCGCACCAAGCCGTTCGGAGGTGTGCAGGCATGACAAAGACAAGATCCAACGTGGTCACTGATTTCGTGGCCCCCATCACCGTGCTGGTGATCATCTGCGTGGTGATGAGCGCACTGCTGGCCCTCACCAACAACGCCACCGCCCCCATCATCGCCGCCGCCGAGGAGAAGGCCAACACCGAGGCCCGGATGGAGGTCATGTCCGCCGCCGACGGCTTCGAGAAGGTGGAGGCACAGGGCCTGCCCGACGCGGTGAAGGAGGTCTATCAGGCCACCAATGGCGCGGGCTACGTGTTCTCCCTGACGACCACCGGCTACGGCGGCAAGAACACCCTGAAGCTCGCCATCGGCATCGACGCCGACGGCAAGCTCACCGGTGTGAAGGTGCTCAGCCACAAGGAGACGCCAGGCCTGGGCTCCAAGATCACCACCGACGCCGGCTTCTACGGCCAGTTCCCCGGCCTGGACGCCGCCGGGGCCTCCGCTGCGGACACCATCTCGGGCGCCACGTTCTCCTCCAATTATTATAAAGCCGCCATCGCGGACGCGTTCGCCGCGTTCGAGCTGGTGAAGGGCTGAGGAAGGGAGGCACATGGATATGAACAACAGTAAGCTCAAGATCCTGACCAACGGCATCATCAAGGAGAACCCCATCCTGGTGCTGATCCTGGGCACCTGCCCCTTCCTGGCGGTCACCACCCAGGCATCCAACGCCATCGGCATGGGCGCGGCCGTCACCTTCGTGCTGCTGTGCTCCAACGTGATGATCTCCCTGCTGCGCAAGGTGATCTCCGACAAGGTGCGCATCCCCTGCTACATCGTGGTCATCGCCTCCTTCGTCACCCTGGTGCAGATGATCGTCAAGGCATACTGGCCCGACCTGGACAAAGCGCTGGGCCTCTATCTGCCCCTGATCGTGGTCAACTGCATCATCCTGGGCCGGGCGGAGATGTTCGCCAACAAGAACGGCACGCTGGACTCCGCCCTGGACGCCATCGGCATGGGCGTGGGCTACACCCTGGCCATGCTGGCCATGGCCTCCATCCGTGAGATCTTCGGCGCGGGCACCTGGTTCGGTATGTCCATCCCCGTGCTGGCCGACAACAACATCTCCATCATGACCATGGCCCCCGGCGGCTTCGCGATCTTCGGCATCCTCATCGCCATCATCAACAAAGCCAGCAACGGCAAGGCCATCAAGAAAAAAGACTTCAGTTGCGAGGGCTGCCCCAGCGCCGCGGCGTGCAATGGGCAGAACTGCGCTGAGAAGAGGGAGGCTGCCGCGAAATGAAAGAATTGATCGCCATCGTCATGGCGGCCGTCCTGGTGAACAACTACGTTCTGGCCCAATTCCTGGGCATCTGCCCCTTCCTGGGCGTGTCCAAGAAACTGGACCAGGCCGCCGGGATGAGCGTGGCCGTCATCTTCGTGATGCTGCTGGCCACCGCCGTCACCTACCCCATCCAGTTCTTCGTGCTCAATCCCAACGGTCTGGGCTACCTCCAGACCATCGTGTTCATCCTGGTCATCGCCGCCCTGGTGCAGCTGGTGGAGATCGTGCTGAAGAAGTACATCCCCGCCCTGCACGCTTCCCTGGGCGTGTACCTGCCCCTGATCACCACCAACTGCGCGGTGCTGGGCGTGTGCATCAGCAACGTGGACAACTACCTCACCGCCACCGGCGGCTTCGGCGGCGGCTTCGTCCAGGCCATGTTCAACTCCCTGGGCTCCGGCCTGGGCTTCCTGCTGGCCATGGTGCTGTTCTCCGGCGTGCGCAGCCGCGTGGACAAGTGCAAGTGCCCCGAGTGCTTCAAGGGGATGCCCATCACCCTGATCTCCGCGGCCATCGTGTCCGTGTCCTTCATGGGCTTCGCGGGCATCGTGGAAAACCTGTTGGGTTGAGGAGGGAGCGACTATGGAAATCGTTATCGCTGTCGCTGTCGTTGGCGTCATCGGCCTGCTGTGCGCCGTGATGCTGTCTGTGGCCTCCAAGTTCATGGCCGTGGAGGTGGATGAGCGCATCCCCCTGGTGCGTGAGTGCCTGCCCGGCGCCAACTGCGGCGCCTGCGGCTTCGCCGGGTGCGACGGCTATGCCGCCGCCTTGGTGGAGGACCCGGAACTGGCTGTCAGCCTGTGCGTCCCCGGCGGCGCCACCGCCGCGGAGAACATCGGCAAGGTGCTGGGCCGCGAGGCGGGCGACGTCGCCAAGCAGGTGGCCGAGGTTCGCTGCTCCGGCACCTGCGAGGCCACCTCCGTGAAGATGGACTACAAGGGCTTGGAGAGCTGCGCCGCTGCCAAGCTGCTGTTTGGCGGCACGGGCAAGTGCGTCTACGGCTGCATCGGCCTGGGGGACTGCGCCCAGGTGTGCCCTGTGGGGGCCATCCACATCAACGGCGGGCTGGCCCGGGTGGACACCACCGCCTGCATCGGCTGCGGCCTGTGCGCCAAGACCTGCCCCAACAACGTCATCGCCATCCGTCCCGCGGACGCCCACATGGTGGTGGACTGCAACAGCCACCAGAAGGGCGCGGGCACCCGCAAGAGCTGCTCTGCCGGCTGCATCGGCTGCCGTCTGTGCGAGAAGAACTGCCACACCGGGGCCATCACCGTCACCGACAACCTGGCGTCGATCGACTACTCCAAGTGCGACGGCTGCGGCAAGTGCATCGAAGTGTGTAAGGCCGGCTGCCTGGTGGCGCTGAACATCACCAAGGCCACCATCGTGTGAGGACAGCCGCATAGGGGATCCGCCCGCAAAGGAGCGGAGCGGTCCGGTCATGCGGCCTGGACGCCACCGGCCATCGACAAGAGAAAACGGAGCTCCGGTGGGCCTGTGCCCACCGGAGTCCCGGTAAGTTCCGATGAGGGAAGGCCGCACAGGCTTTCCCTCTATTGCGGTTTGGAGGATAGTGCCCATTGAACTGGTCAAAGACACATAAAAACGACGTTCTCCTCATCGCCGTCCTGCTGATCTTGGGCGGAGGACTGGCCCTGTTCCTATACGCCACCCGGCAGGGCGGGGGGACCGTCCGCGTCCAAGTGGACGGAGCGGTCGTGATGGAACTGCCCTTGGACCAGGACACACAGGTGTCACTGGGGGAGGACGGACACGTCAATACCCTGGTCGTCCAAGACGGGACGGCCCAGGTCACAGTGGCCACCTGCCCCGACCAGGTCTGTGTACGCCAGGGAGCGGTGCGGTACGCCGGGGAGTCCATCGTCTGTTTGCCCCACAGATTGGTCGTCACCATAGAGGGAGGCGCACCGGCCGATGTGGATACGTCCACGGGATAGGGAGGGTGACATGAACGCATCTAAGGTCGCCCGATACGGGCTTTTGACCGCCCTGGCCCTGGTCTTGTCCTACCTGGAGGCACTGCTCCCGCCCTTGGGCGTCCCGGGGGTGAAGCTGGGCCTGCCCAACCTGGCGATCGTGTTCGCCCTGTACCGTCTGGGGTGGAAGGACGCCTGCGTCATCTCCCTGGTGCGGGTCGTGCTGGTGACGCTGCTGTTCGGCAACGGCGCGGCGCTGGCCTACAGCGTGGCCGGGGCCGTGCTCAGCCTGTCCCTCATGGGCCTGTTGAAGAAGGCCGGCAGGTTCTCCTCCGTCGGCGTCAGCGTGGCCGGGGGCGTGGCCCACAACGCGGGGCAGATCCTGGTGGCCATGGCCATGCTGGAGACGGTTCGGCTGGCGTGGTATCTGCCGGTGCTGTGGATCTCGGGCACAGTGGCCGGGGTGCTGATTGGGATCGTGTCCGGGGTGCTGGTGGAGCGGGTCCCTCCGATGGGACACCACTGAGAGGAGCGAACTGGAATGGAGAAGAAAAAACAGACGATCCTATTGCTGGCAGTATATGGACTGGGCGCAGTGGCTTGGTTTTCCGGCGTGGTGCAGATGGGTGTGCTGGGCCTGATCCTCGGCATCGCGTTCAGTGTGAGATTTTTTCTGGAACTGCGAAAATGCTGGAGAAACTGGGGAAAGAAATCGTAAGGAGGTCCTAAGTTTGAAACAAACAGAATGATTCGCATCTTTGCAAAAGGGTACAACAAACCAG
>CANRXB010000036.1 GCA_947643715.1 uncultured bacterium | reverse complement strand
CTACGCTGAATTCAACGCCATCCGCATCGGCATCGCCTCCCCGGAGCAGATCCGCCGGTGGTCCTTTGGTGAGGTGAAGAAGCCGGAGACCATCAATTACCGCACCCTCAAGCCTGAGCGGGACGGCCTGTTCTGTGAGCGCATCTTCGGCCCCACCAAGGACTGGGAGTGCCACTGCGGCAAGTACAAGAAGATCCGTTTCAAGGGCAAGGTCTGCGACCGCTGCGGCGTGGAGGTCACCCGGGCCAAGGTGCGCCGGGAGCGCATGGGCCACATCGAGCTGGCCGCCCCCGTGTCCCACATCTGGTACTTCAAGGGCATCCCTTCCCGGATGGGCCTGCTGCTGGACATCAGCCCCCGCATCCTGGAAAAGGTGCTGTATTTCGCCGCCTATATCGTCACCGACCCAGGCCCTGAATACACCCATCTGGTCAAGAACCAGATCCTCACCGACGGGGAGTACAAGAAGCTGCGGGAATATTATGAGGACGACTTCGACGCGGGCATGGGCGCGGAGGCGGTGAAGAAGCTGCTGTCCGACCTGGACCTGGAGGAGCTATCCACCTCCCTGCGCGCCCAGATGAAGGACGCCAGCGGCCAGAAGAAGGCCAAGATCGTCAAGCGGCTGGAGGTGGTGGACGCCTTCCGGGCCTCCGGCAACAAGCCCGAGTGGATGATCATCGACGTGCTGCCCGTCATCCCTCCCGAGCTGCGCCCCATGGTCCAGCTCGACGGCGGCCGGTTCGCCACCTCCGACCTGAACGACCTGTACCGCCGGGTCATCAACCGCAACAACCGCCTGAAGCGGCTCATCCAGCTCAACGCGCCGGACATCATCGTGCGCAACGAGAAGCGGATGCTCCAGGAGGCGGTGGACGCCCTCATCGACAACGGCCGCCGCGGCCGGGCCGTCACGGGGGCCAACAACCGCGCGCTCAAATCCCTGTCCGACCTGCTCAAAGGCAAGCAGGGACGTTTCCGCCAGAACCTGCTGGGCAAGCGCGTGGACTACTCCGGCCGTTCCGTCATCGTGGTCGGCCCTGAGCTGAAGATCTATCAGTGCGGCGTGCCCAAGGAGATGGCCATCGAGCTGTTCCGCCCCTTCGTGATGAAGAAGCTGGTGGAGAGCGGCATCAGCAACATCAAGGCCGCCAAGAAGGAAGTAGACAAGGGCTCTCCCGCCGTGTGGGACGCTTTGGAATCCGTCATCAAGGAGCATCCCGTGATGCTCAACCGCGCCCCCACGCTCCACCGCCTGGGCATCCAGGCGTTCGAGCCGGTACTGGTGGAGGGCCGGGCCATGAAGCTCCACCCCCTGGTGTGTACCGCCTTCAACGCCGATTTCGACGGCGACCAGATGGCCATCCATGTCCCCCTGTCGGCCGAGGCCCAGGCGGAGGCCCGCCTCCTCATGCTGGCCGCCAACAACCTGCTCAAGCCCTCCGACGGCGGTCCCGTCACCGTGCCCACCCAGGACATGGTGCTGGGCTCCTATTACCTCACCTATGAGCGCGACCCCGCCTACGACCCGGACTTCGCCTACCAGACCCCCGCCGACGCGGCCAAGGCCCTGGCGGACGGCCTCGTGGCGGAGAACGACCGTGTCTGGATCTGGGACGAAGAGGCCGGCCGCTGGTATCGCACCACGCCCGCCCTGTGCGCCGAGGCCGGGGACGGCCCCGCCCGGGAGGTCTACGACGTCTTTTCCGACGACAACGAGGCCCAGCTCGCCTATGCCGAGGGCATCCTGAACCTGCACGAGCCCATCCTGGTGCGCCGCTGGGCCAAGATCGGCGGCGAGACCCGCCACAAGCTGGTGCGCACCACTGTGGGCCGCCTCATCTTCAACGAGGGCATCCCCCAGGACCTGGACTTCGTGGACCGCTCCGATCCCGAGCAGATCTTCGAGCCGGAGATCAACTTCATCTGCGGCAAGAAGCAGCTCAACGCCATCGTGGACCGGTGCATCGCCAAGCACGGCTTCACCCGTTCCGCCGAGGTGCTGGACACCATCAAGGCCCGAGGCTACAAGTTCTCCACCCGGGGCGCGCTCACCGTGGCCATCGCGGACATGACTGTGCCCGACGAGAAGCGCACCCTCATCGCCAGCACCGAGCGAGACATCGTGAAGATCGAGAACCAGTACAAGCGTGGCTTCCTCACCAACGACGAGCGCTACCGCCTGGTGGTGTCCGCTTGGGAAAAGACCACCAACGAAGTGTCCGACGCCCTGCAAAAGAGCATGGACAAATTCAACCCCATCTTCATGATGGCCGACTCCGGCGCCCGTGGCTCCATGAAGCAGATCCGTCAGCTGGCCGGTATGCGCGGCCTGATGGCCGACACCGCCGGACGTACCATCGAGATCCCCATCAAGGCCAACTTCCGCGAGGGCCTGTCCGTGCTGGAGTACTTCATCTCCTCCAGGGGCGCCCGAAAGGGCATGGCCGACACCGCTCTGCGTACCGCCGACTCGGGATATCTGACCCGCCGTCTGGTGGACGTGTCCCAGGAGGTCATCATCCGCGAGGACGACTGCGGCACCCGCGACGGCATCACCGTGTCTGAGATCGGCGAGAACGGACAGATCATCGAGCCGCTGGTGGAACGACTGCGCGGCCGTTATCTGGCGGAGGACCTCAAAGATCCCAAGACCGGCGAAGTGCTGGTGAGCCGCGACACCCTGGTGGACGGCGATCTGGCCCAGACCATCGAAAAGATCCTTCTGGAGCAGGCCCAGGCCGCAGGCGATCCGGACCGCAAGCTGTCGGTGATGGTGCGCTCCGTGCTCACCTGCGAGGCCCACAGCGGCGTGTGCGCCAAATGCTACGGCATGAACCTCGCTTTCAGCGAGCCGGTCGGCATGGGCGAGGCCGTGGGCATCATCGCCGCTCAGTCCATCGGCGAGCCGGGCACCCAGCTCACCATGCGTACCTTCCACACCGGCGGCGTGGCCGGCGGCGACATCACCCAGGGCCTTCCCCGCGTGGAAGAGCTGCTGGAGGCCCGCAAGCCCAAGAAGATGGCCCAGCTCGCCGAGATCTCCGGCGTGGTCTCCATGGAGGAGACCAAACGGACCACCCTGTGCAACCTCACCATCACGGCCGACGACGGCGAGGTGGTCACCTACACCGTCCCCTACAGCTCCGGCATCCGGGTCAAGACCGGCGACCGGGTGACCAAGGGACAGCGCCTGACCGACGGCGCGCTGTCTCCCCACGAGGTGCTGCGCATCCGGGGCGTGGACGCCGTGCACAACTACCTGATCCAAGAGGTCCAAAAGCCCTACCGCCAGCAAGGCGTGGACATCAACGACAAACACATCGAGGTCATCGTGCGCCAGATGATGCGCAAGGTGCGGGTGGAGGAGGCCGGGGATTCCTCCCTGCTGTCCGGCTCCACGGTAGACATCATCGAGTTCCGGGACGCCTGCGCCAACGTGCGGGGCCGGATCGAGGCCGGGGAGACCCGGGAAGACGGCGAACCGCTGGTCATGCCTACCTGCACCCGGCTGCTGCTGGGCATCACCAAGGCGTCGCTGGCCACGGAGTCCTTCCTGTCCGCCGCCTCCTTCCAGGAGACCACCAAGGTGCTCACCGAGGCCGCCATCAAGGGCAAGGTGGACCACCTGCTGGGCCTGAAGGAGAACGTGATCATCGGTAAGCTGATCCCCGCCGGCTCCGGTTTGACGGCCTATCGCAAGCTGGATGAGATCGAGGACGAGGTCCACGACGACGGCCGCTTCCGCGACGTGGCCGTGCTGGCCGACGATCTGCGGGAGGACGAGGCCCCTGTCCTCTCCAGCGAGGAGGACGAGGAACCTGAAGAGGACGAGGTGCTGTCCATCACCCTGGAAGGGGACGACACCGAAGAGGACTGACCGCGATCGTATGCGGCCGCCCTCGTCCCACCGGTGCTTTTGACGCCGCTGGGGAACGATATGCCGTTACAGAGAACGCCGCAGACTTTTCAAAGCCTGCGGCGTTCTTCGATCCCCGCCCCCTGCGGATACCATCGAAGGGGACGTGACAAGATATCTTTCGCTCCATCTGCACTACGATCTCTCCAAAGGAGGCGAGGCCATGCTCTCCCGCCAACGCCTGTTCTGGCATCTGCGGCCCTACGACCTGCCCGGCTCCGACCGGATCTTCCTGCAGGCCTGCCGGGACAACTGCGCCTATCACATCCGCCGCTGTCCGGGCTATGCCGCCATCTGTGAACATCTCGGCTTTTCTCCCGGGCAGCTCCAGACCATCGAGGATCTGGCAAAGATCCCCACGATCCCCACCCTGTTCTTCAAGCGGAAGGCCCTTTTCTCCATGCCCCGGTGGCGCATGGCCATGAAAGTCACCTCCTCGGGCACCAGCGGGAGATACAGCCAGATCGGGTTCGACTGGGGCTCCATCCTGGCGGAAGTCCCCATGGTGGTGGGCCTGGGCTTCCGCCACCACCTGGTCTCGGCGAAGCCCGCACACTGCATCGTCCTGGGCTACGAGCCCCACCGGTCCAACCACACCGGCGTCACCCGGACCATGTTCGGCCTCACCCACTTCTCGCCGCCTCTCAGCCGCACCTATGCTCTGCGCATGGTGGATGGGGCCTATGTCCCCGACCTGTCCCATGTGGTGGAGACCCTGGAAAAGCTGGAGCGATCCCACTTCCCCACAAGGATCGTCGGCTTCCCCTCCTATCTGTGGTTCGGCCTCCAGCAGATGGTGGAGCTGGGGCTCCGGGTCAAGCTCCCCAAAGGCTCCCGGATCATCCTGGCCGGGGGCTGGAAGCAGCACAGCGCCCAGGAGGTGGACAAGAGCACCTTATACGCCCTCGTGGAGCGGACGCTGGGCATCCCCGAGGAGAACATCAACGAGCTCTTCGGGGCGGTGGAGCACCCCATCTTCTACAACACCTGCGAACGCCATCACTTCCATGTCCCCATCTATGGCCGGATCATCATCCGCGATCCGGAGACCCTGGAGCCTCTGCCTGTAGGCCGGGTGGGCCTCGTGGATCTCATCTCGCCCCTGATGACCGCCACCCCCACTCTCAGCGTCATGACCGACGACCTGGGGTATCTGACGCCGGGGGAGGACTGTGGCTGCGGCATCCGAAGCCCCTATCTCACCATCCTGGGCCGGGTGGGGATGGGTGACATCCAGACCTGCGCCGCGGGCGCCGCCGAGCTTCTTGGAAAGGGGGAAGCCTTTTGATCTTCACCGATGGGAAACTGCTGCCCGACCCGGAACGAAGGGCCGTCTTGGACGGTCTGGGTCCTCGGCTGGACGCCATCCGTACCGCACCGCCTTTGCGGGCGGAGACGGTCATCGGCGCTGTGGACGCGCTGGGGAAACGGCTGGAAGCCGAGGGGCCTGGCTCTCTCCTCTCCCGTGCCCTCCCCGCTGGGATGATGCTGGGAGAGCTGCTCCCCCTCCTCCGCCGGGAGGCCCTGGAGGCCAAGCTGTCCACCGAGCTTGGCCCTGACCCTTTCGCACCCAGGTCCTTCTCCCAGACCACCGCCCATGTCCTGCCCCTGGGCGTCCTGTTCCACATCGCCCCAGGCAATATGCCCGGGCTCCCGGTCTATACCGTGCTGGAGGGACTGCTCACGGGCAATATCAATCTCCTCAAGCTGCCCCATGGCGACAAGGGCCTGTCCCTGATGGCTTTCAAGCTCCTGGTGGAGCAAGAGCCCCTTCTGGCCCCCTATATCCACGCCTTCGACCTCCCCTCCGGCCAGACCGGAGACATGAAGATCTTGGCCGACCTGGCCGACGGCCTGGTCACCTGGGGCGGGGACGGGGCCATCCAAGCCGCCCGGACCCTGGCCGGTCCCGGATGCAAGCTCGTGGAATGGGGACACCGGCTGAGCTTCGCCTACATCTCCGGCTATGAGGACGAACCAGCGGAGCTCTCCGCCCTGGCGGCCCACATCGCGGCGACGGGCCAGCGCTTGTGTTCTTCCTGCCAGACGATCTTCCTGGACACGGAGGACCGGGAGGTGGGGACCGCTTTCTGCCGGAAGTTCCTGCCCTACCTGGAAGCGGCGGCCGCCGGGTCCCCCGGCCCAGGCGCCGGGGCCATGGCATCCCTCAGCGGCCACACCGCCCTTTTGGAGCGCATCGTGGATGGAAGAGCGCAGGGAGAGGCCCTGTTCCGGGGCAAAGGCTGCGGCCTGATCCTCCGGCCGGACCATGAACTGGAGCTGTCCCCTATGGAGCGGAACGTCTTGGTGAAGCTGCTCCCCAAAAAGGACCTGCTCCCCACCCTCCGCCGCCAGAAGGGGCGGCTCCAGACGGCGGGCCTGCTCTGCACGCCCGAGAAGCGGGACGAGCTGACCGGACTCCTGGCCCGGGCGGGACTCACCCGCATCACCCGGGCCGGGACTATGTCCGCCGCCTTCCCCGGGGAGGCCCATGACGGGGAATACCCCCTCCGGCGCTATCTGCGTATCGTGGACGTGGAGCGCGCCTGAGCCGGGCAGAGCCACTGTCCGCAGCCGCACCGCCTGTTCCTCGTCACAGCTTCCGGTCCGTTCCCCCTTCTCTCAGGGGCTTCGCTCCGGCGGCCTGCCCCGGCAGGCTCTTCTCCATCTCCTCGTCGGTGAGGAACTCGGTCATCACATGCCGGTATCGTTTGGGCAGATGGGTGGCCTGGCCTTTGGGGTCGATCCGCCCCTCGATGGCGATGGTCTCGTGATATCTCCTCCACAATGCCCGAAACGCCCGTTCCTCCGGTCCGGCAGGGCCCATACGGAGATCCTCCGCCGGGACGAGCTTCCACCGCCCCCGGTCCGAGAGGAACGCCTCCCGGTGGGTCCGGTCGTAGAGGACCAGCCGCTCTCCGGGATACCGGGCGGCAAAATGGGGGGCCAGCAGGGGCAACACCCGGTTCTTGGGCTCGATTTCTCCCACCAGGAAGCCGTCCAGATCAGAAAAGCGGACGAACCCCTTCAAATGATCCCACTCGGTCCACATCTTCGTGAGCGCCAGCTCCACCCTGGCCATCACCGGGTCGCTCAGATCCAGCCGCACCCGGTCCCCTTCCCGAAAGCCTCGACGGATGAGCGTCAGCAGGGCCAGCTCCCGCTGGGGCAGGCAGGTCAGGAACCCCCGGGTGATGAGCGCCCGAAAGGCGGGCGAGACCCGCCGGGCCAGGGCCGCATAGAGCCTACGGGCCCTCTCCTCGTCCGCCGCCAGCTCCCGTTCCTCCCAAAAGGTGGCCTCGTCGTCGGGGAGCAGGAACGCCGCAGGCTCCACCTTGCTCTCCAGCGCGTCCCAGACGCAGGTCAAGAACCCGGCGAAGGTGCCGTCATACCGATATACTGTCATACCGGCCTCACGTTCCCGTCGAACAAGGACATCTGCTGCCAGTCCTCTTTGCCCGGCCCGGCCTGTCCTGCTCCGGCCAGATAGCGGTAGACGCTGCTGGGGCCACACCGCAGGCCAGGCAGCATCCGGCCCGAGCAGGTGATGAAATACTGGGCCCGCTTCATCACGATGCCCATCCGCTTGAGCCCCTCGAAGGACAAAGGCCCGTACCGCCGTGCGGTGACGATCCGCTTTGCCCCCCGGACCCCAACGCCTGGGACCCGCAGGATCGCCTCGTAGTCCGCCCGGTTCACCTCCACCGGGAAGAACTCCGGGTGGCGCAGGGCCCAATCGCTCTTTGGGTCCAGGGCCGGGTCGAAGTTCGGGTGGCTCTCGTCCAGGATCTCCTGGGCGGTGAAGCCATAGAAGCGAAGGAGCCAGTCCGCCTGATAGAGCCGGTGTTCCCGCAAGAGGGGCGGCTCGAACCCCACAGGGGCGGGCAGGGCCTTGTGATCGGACACGGGCATATAGGCGGAGAAGAACACCCGCTTCAAATGGTATCTCTTATATAGCCCCTCCGTCAAAGACAAGATGTGCCAGTCGCTCTCCGGGGTGGCTCCCACGATCATTTGGGTGGACTGCCCCGCCGGAGCGAACCGGGGCGCGTGGCGGTACAGCTTCAGCTCCGCTTTCGACTGCTCTGCGCCGTCCCGTATCTGGGCCATGGGCCGGAGGATCGCGGTCTTGCTCTTGTCGGGGGCCAGCAGCCGCAGGGACGCCTCAGAGGGCAGCTCGATGTTGACGCTCAAACGGTCCGCCAGCAGCCCCAACGCATAGGTGAGCCCCGGATCCGCCCCTGGGATGGCTTTTGCGTGGATATATCCGTTGAAATGATATCTCGTCCGCAGGAGACGCAGGGTCTCGATCATCCGCTCCGTCGTGAAGTCCGGGTCCTTCAGCACCGCCGAGGACAGGAACAGCCCCTCGATATAGTTCCTCCGGTAAAACTGGATGGTCAGCTCCGCCAGCTCCCGGGGCGTGAACGCGGTCCGGGGCACGTCGTTGGAACGGCGGTTGACACAATAGGCGCAATCATAGCAGCAATGGTTGGTATAGAGCACCTTCAAAAGAGAGATGCACCGCCCGTCGGCGGAGAAGCTGTGGCAGCAGCCGGAATTGGTGGCGGTGCCGATGCTGCCCGCCTTACCGCCTCGGACCACCCCACTGGAAGTACACGCGGCGTCATATTTGGCGGCGTCAGCCAGGATCGTCAGCTTGTCCATGATCTCCATAGGGCTCTTCCTCCTCGTGCGCTGTGCTCCAGTCCCAAACGCTTGTATTTTCATTATAGTACATGCGCTCGATTTGTCAAGTGGGACTTTTTCCGATCCCTTGCCGCTTCCCTGACGCGAACGCCAAAAAGGCCGGGAGACGCATAGCGTCTCCCGGCCTTTTTTCATGTGTAGGATGGGACGGGCCCGATGATGTCTTGGATCAGTACTTCGTGCCGCCCATGTATCCCCCGAAGGGATCGTCCATGGCCAGAGAGGAGGAGCTGCTGCCTACGCCAGCCTTTGGAGCCGGGCTGGGGCTGCTCTCATAGCCGGTATGATCCAAACGGAACCGGCTGATCAAGCTCTTGAGCACGTTCGCCTGGCTGGAGAGCTCTTCGCTGGCGGCGGCGGACTCCTCAGAGGTGGCGGAGTTCGTCTGCACCACGCTGGAGATCTGATCCACAGCCACGGAGATCTGGGAGATGGAGTTGGCCTGCTCCTCGGTGGCGTCGGAGATCAGATTGACTGCCTCCAGCACCTTCTGAGAGCTCTCTACCACGGCCTGGAGGGCCTGGTTCGTCTCCTGGGACAGATCGATGCCTTCCTTGACCGCCACGACGGTGCCTTCGATCAGCATCGCGGTGCTCTTGGACGCCTCAGCGGACTTGCTGGCCAGGTTGCGCACCTCGTCAGCCACCACCGCGAAGCCCTTGCCGGCAGCGCCGGCACGGGCGGCCTCCACTGCGGCGTTCAGCGCCAGGATATTGGTCTGGAACGCGATGTCCTCGATGGTCTTGATCACCTTGCTGATCTCGTTGGAGTGGTTCTCGATCTTGCTCATCGCCTGCATGAGAGCTTCCATGTCGCCGGAGCAGACGTTGATCTGCTGATGGGAGCGGTCG
Organism: uncultured bacterium; assembly: GCA_947643715.1. Lineage (GTDB taxonomy): Bacteria > Bacillota > Clostridia > Oscillospirales > Oscillospiraceae > Enterenecus. The sequence continues at coordinate 16,481 of CANRXB010000036.1, read as the reverse complement.
TTCTCGTCCTTGGCGGTCTTTGCGTGAGAAGCGGTGGCCTCCACCTGATGGCTCACGTCCTGGATGGTAGCGGCCAGCTCCTGCACGGAGGAAGCCTGCTCCGTGGCGCCCTGCGCCAGCGCCTGAGCGCTGTTGGACACCTGCTCGCCGCCCACGTTGACCTGATCCGAAGCGATCTCGATCTGGGAGAGCGTCTCGCTCATGGAAACCTTCATGTCGGCCATGGCCTTGAGGATGGCGGAGTAATCGCCGATGTATGCGTCCCGATGCTGGCTGGTCACCGTGAAATTGCCCTGGGCCAGTTCGTTCATGCAATAATCGATGTCCCCGATGAGGATCTTGACCAACCCGGTCATCTCCCGCATGTTGTCCGCCATTTGGCCCAGCTCATCGCCGGCCTGGTATGTGATATTTAGGTCCATCTTGCCCTTGGCCAGATGCGCGGCCACCTGGCGCATCTCCTCCACAGGCTTGCGCACGCTGTCGCTCATGACCAGAGCCAGGACCACGCTGGCCGCCGCCGCCACCACGATCATGAGGATCACGACCAGGTCCGCGGTCTTAGCCAACGTAGCGCCGTCCTCCACCTTGGCCCTGGCGTTCTTGTCGGCGGTCTCGCCCACCTGGGTCATGATGTCGCGCACCTCGTCCATGTACGGCTTGTAGCTCCTCATATAGAGCTCGAACGCCTCGTCGTCCTCCTGCCTCGCGCACAGTTCGCCGATCTGCGCCAGGTAGGGCTCCGCGTTCTGGAGGTTGCGCTCCACCGTGTCCAGTTGGCTCATGTCTCCCTGATAGGTCCCCCTGATCTCGGTCAGCAAGGTCTTGATGCTGGCGAAATCGCTCTTGGCCGAAGCCACATACTCATCGTCGTACTGCACGATAGCGGCGAGCATGTTGCCCCGGGCGGAGAACACGGTCCTGCGGATATCCAGAGCGTTCTCCACCGTGTGGAACTGCTTGTCATAGAACTCCTGGAGCTTGCCGCTCACCTGCTGCATCATGATCATCGACACCACACCGACGATGATCAGTATCACTGTGATGATAAAATAGGATACCAACATCCTGTTGCGGATCTTCATGTTTCTCATCATTTTGGTGCTCTCCCCTTTGATTGGATTTTTTGGGGTCTTCGCTGTCGCTGTGAGGTCGTCCTACCGGGCCATGAGCAGGCTCACCCGCTCTTGAGTCCCTGCGGGCCGACCCGCACGGTGGATCCCACGATGCGCTCCTGCTTTTGGGATCCTTTCATCCGGAACATCTTTCGTCCCCCTTTCTCAAAACACGATCGGTCGTATGGCTGGCTCGTCCGAGACGCGGCCGCCCTTTCTCATGCTGCCGGGTTGGCTCGGACATTTTCTGCTCCCATTATACCACTCTTGTCAACTATTTGGGCCAAGATCTGGAAATCCCTGCGGCATGTCATGACCAACGTGCAGACCTGCCAAAACAGCGGCATGGCCTGGCTCCATTCGTTCCGTCTACATAGGCTTGAGCCGGCAGCTTGACCGATGCTTGCGCTCCAGCACCTCCCGGATGGTATCTTTCAACTGCTCCAGCACGATGGGCTTTGGGATATGGCCGTCCATCCCAGCCCCCAGCGCGTCCCGGATGTCGTCCACGAATGCGTTGGCCGTCATGGCCACGATCGCCACGGAGCTGGCCGAGGGGTGGGCGCTGGACCGGATGGCCCGCGTCGCATCATACCCATTCAGGATCGGCATCTGTATGTCCATCAGGATCAGGTCATACGCCCCCTGCTGGGACGCCTCGAACCGCTCCACCGCCTCCTGGCCGTTCACCGCCTCTTCGCAGGAGGCCCCCAAGGCAGTGAGGATCTTCACCAGGATCAGCCGGTTCACGTCGATATCGTCCACCACGAGGATATGCCTGCCTGCTATCATGTCCGCCCCGCCGTCGGAGAGCGCGGAGCTCTTCTCGGTGCCCTTCATCCGCTGGATCGTGTCCTTGAAGGTGCTCATGAAGAAGGGCTTGGACAGGAAATGCTCGATGCCCACTTCTAAGGCATCCTGCTCGATGTCCATCCAGTCGTAAGCGGTGAACAGCAGGATCGGCGTCCTCTCCTGGGCATTCTCCCGGATCCGCCGGGCGGTCTCCAGGCCGTTCAGGCCGGGCATCTTCCAGTCCAGGAGGATGAGATCGTAGGGCCTCCCCTGTTCCCGGGCCGCGCGGATCATCTCCACCGCCCGGCTACCCTGGGTCGCGTACTCGGTCGCCACACCGTCCCGGGACATCTTCCTGACGATGTCATGACAGATGTCCTCGCTGTCGTCCGCCACGATCATGCGGGAGATCCCATAGCGACTCCAGAACTCGGGATCGTCCTGCTGCTCCTGGATGCGCAGCTCCAGCTCCACTGTGAAGGTGCTCCCCTTGCCCAACTGGCTGTCCACTTCAATGGACCCTCCCATCAGGTCCACCAGGCTCTTGGTGATCGCCATGCCCAGGCCGGTGCCTTGGATCTGCTCGCTCAAGGCGGCGTCCTGTTCCCGGGTGAAGGGATCGAAGATCACCCTCTGATACGCTTCGCTCATGCCTTGACCGTTGTCCTGGATCACGAAGCGGATACGGCTGTAGTTCTTGTCCACTTGGGGCAGCTCGCTGACCCTCATCTCGATCCTGCCGCCTTGTTGGGTATACTTCACCGCGTTGGACAGGATGTTGATCATGATCTGATTGATCCGCAGCTTGTCCCCCAGCAAGTGCTCGCAAGTGAGGGCGGTGGCATGGATCTCGAAGGTCTGGTCCTTCTCCCGGGCCTGGGGGCGGATGATCGTATTCAGCTCGTCGATGATCTCCGCCAGGCTCAGCTCCGAGATGTTCAGCACCGCGCTGCCGCTCTCGATCTTGTTCATGTCCAGCACGTCGTTGATCAGTCCCAGCAGATGCTGGCTGGCGGCGTCGATCTTCTGGGTGTACTCCCGCACCCGCTCCGGGCTGTCCGCCTCTTCCCGCAGGAGGGTGACGAAGCCCATGATCGCGTTCATGGGGGTGCGGATGTCGTGGCTGACGTTGCTGAGGAAGGTGCTCTTGGCCTTGTTGGCCACCTGGGCTATGTTCAGGGCCTCCGCCAAGGTGTCCCGCGTCTTTCGCTCCTTGGTCCGGTCGGAGATGTATACGACGATCTTCTTCTTGCCTTGGACCGATACGCAGGACACGCTCTCCCGGAAGCATTTGAGTTCGCCGGTCTGCGGATCGATCCGCTCCGTCTCCATGGGCGTCAGCGACATCCCGGGCTTCAGCTCCGACAGGGCCTCCCTCCCGACCTCTCCCCCGATGAGTTCTCCGGTATGGCCCGGCAGGCCATACTCGTCGGTCACGGACTTCCAGGGGATACCGAGCACTCGCTCGATATTGGGGCTGACGAACTCCGCCCGCTCCCCCGTCTCGTCGAACATCATGTACACGTCGTCCACGTTGTCGGACAGGAAGGTGGAGAATATCTCCAGCAGCTTCTCTTGATATTGCAGCTCCCGGTCCTTCTGCGCCCATTTCTCCGCCTCCTGGAGCTTCTGGGCGGTGAAGTCCAACAGGAACCGCTGGTAGAACAGCTCTCCGCCCTCCTGGATCAGCTTGACGTTCCCCAGGATGTGCAGGAGGCTCCCATCCCGGTGCTGGACCCGGTACTCGGTGCTGACGCTGTCGCCCACCTTCTTGAGTGCGGTGATGCAGGCGCGCAGAGCCGGTTTGTCCTCGTCCATCACCGATTTGGCCACCAGGTCGAAGCCGTCCTCCATCATCTCCTGCTGGGTCTCATAGCCCAGCAGGCGCAGCGCCGCCTGGTTGACGCTGATCACCTGTTTCCCGTCCAGAGAATGGCACATCATGCCGCAGTCCATCGTAGCGAAGAGCAGCTCCAGGGTCCGGCTCTTCTCCACGATCTCCTTTTGATAGCCCCGCTCTCTGGTCACGTCGATGGCCACGCCCACGGTGCCGGTGACGCTCCCGTCCAGGTCGTACAGCGGCGATTTATAGGTGGTCAGCAGCTTCTGGCCGCTTCCGGTCTGGACCACCTCATCGGACACGCAGGTCTCCCGCTTGCGCATGACCTCCCGCTCCGATTCGATGCAGGCCGGGTCGTCCTGTTCCACGTCCCAGATATAGGCGTGGGTGCGCCCTTCCACCTGCTGCTTCGTCTTTCCGACCATTTTACAAAAACTGTCGTTCACCTTCATGTGGATGCCGTCTTTGTCCTTGAACCAGATCGGATTGGGCGTGCCGTTGATGGCGGCCTCCAAAAGCTGCTGGGCATGCCACAGGTCCTTGGCCCGCTTGCAGTCCTGCTGCCACCGCCGGAAGCGGAAGCGGATCTCCTGCTGCGTCATGGAAGCGGGCCAGAGATCGTAGAGCTGAGGCAGGTCCCAGTCCCGGCCGCAGGTGTCCTCCCGGTCCGCCAGCAGGACGATCTGGGCCCCTTCCTTCCATCCTCCCGCCGCAGCCTGGAGGGCCTCCCCCTGCGCCTGATGGAGGACGATCAGATCCGCCTGGGCGGCAAGCGCGCTTTGCACGGTATCGCTCTGGGAAAAACTATGGATGAAATGCTCCAGAGGGGGCATTTTTTGGATGATATCGGATATGTCCCACGGGACTCCGATCAAGTGGATCTGGATCTGGCAATGATACATCGTCGTCTCCCCCAATGTCACTCGATGTTACTCGGATCTCGGCGTTCCCGGCGGCGCTCAGAGCCCCTGGGCTTCCGGAAGGTTTTGATACAGGGCGAAGAGCTGGTCCTCCACCGAGAAGAAGCTGTCCAGCAAGTGGGGATTGAACTGGCCGCACTGTCCGGTGCAGATCATCTCCCGCACCTGCTTCCGGGGATAGGGCGCCTTATACACCCGCTTGCAGCTCAGCGCATCGTACACGTCCGCCAAAGAGACCACCTGTGTCCACGGCGATATCTGCTCCCCGATCAGGCCGTCCGGATATCCCCTGCCGTCCCAGCGCTCGTGGTGGTGGCGGGCGATGTCCTTGGCGTAGTCGTAGATGCCGCTGTCCTGGAGCTGGGAGATGTGCTCCAGGATCGCCACGCCCTTCGTGGTGTGGCTCTTCATCACCTCGTACTCCTGGGGGGTCAGGCGGCCCGGCTTGGTCAGCACGGAGTCTGGGATCGTGATCTTGCCCACGTCGTGCAGGATGGAGGCCAGGGCGATGTTCTCCACCTCGTCCCTGCTCAGCCCGTCGCCGAAATCCGTCTGCTCCAGCAGGATCCGGGTGATCTGGCAGATGCGCTGCACATGCCCGCCGGACTCCTCGTTCCGGAACTCGATGGCGGTGGCCAGCGCCTCGATCATCCCCTGATTGAGTTGGATGATCTTCTCCGCCTGTTCCAGCAGCGCGACGCTCTGGTGCTCCACCACGGTGCTCAGGTGCTTGCGCGCCTCGAAGAGCTCGATGACGGACCGCACCCGCCGCAGTATCACATAGGAGATCACCGGCTTTTGGATCACGTCCATCACGCCGAGCTGATACGCCTCCCGCACGATGTCCTCGCTCCGCTCCGACGTGATGAGGAACACGGGGATCTTTTCCAGCAGGTCCCGTTCCTTCATCCACCGGAGCACCTCGATCCCGGTCATCTCCGGCATCAGCACGTCCAGCAGGATGGCGCAGAAGCGGCTGCGCCCGTCCATGAGCCGCCCGATCCCTACGCGCCCGTTCTCCGCCTCTTCTACCTTATAGTAACCGGAAAAGATCTTCCCCAGTATCTTCCGGTTGATCATATCGTCGTCCACGATCAAGATCGTGTTCGACGACGCGTTGTCATTGGGATATAATTGTGGTCTCTCCATTTGGGAGTCCCCCTTCCATCGGGATAAAGGGAAACGAGCCAACGCCTCTTATCAGCCCTGATTCCGTTGGATGCAGTCGATCATCCTCGCCTGGATAGGCAGGAGCTGTTCCAGCTCCGCCCTGGCCAGATCGCCCCGGCCCTCCCGAAGCAGGCCCAACGCCTTGTTGTAGCCGGTGAACACCGGCGTGAGGGACAGGTTCCCCGTGACGCCCTTGAGCAGATGTACCTTTTCGATCAGCGGGCCCAGCTCGCCGTCGAACTCCTCCAGTGCGATCGGATGGTCCCGCACAGCGTCCACGAACATGCCCAGCATCATCTCATACAGGGAGCTGTCCCCCATCACCCGTCCCAGGCCCTCGTCCGTATCCGCGCCCAGGCTCTTGAGTTCTTCCATCAACGTCATCCCTGTCAGGCTCCTCTTCTATGTGATGTTCGATGCCGCCCGGCGCTCCAGCACCTGCCGGATGGCAGCTTTCAATTTGTCCACTTGGACGGGCTTGGCCACATGGGCGTCCATCCCCGCGTCGATGGCGTCGCGCACGTCGTCCACGAAAGCGTTGGCCGTCATGGCGATGATGGGGACCGTCCCGGCGGACGGGTGCCCGCTGGCCCGGATGGCCCGCGTGGCGGCATAGCCGTCCATCACAGGCATCTGCACGTCCATCAGGATCAGGTCGAACTCGCCCGCGCCGGAGCCCTCGAACAGCTCCAGCGCCTCCCGGCCGTCGTTCGCCACGCTACACCGGGCGCCCAGCGCCGTCAATATCTTCACCAGGATGAGCTGGTTGACCTCGATATCGTCCACCACCAGGATGTTCCGGCCCTCTACGCCGCTGCCGCCGTCCTCCTGCCCATCCCCGCCGCCCATCACCCTGCGCACGGCTTCCTGGAAGCTGCTCAAGAAGAACGGCTTGGGCAGGAAGTGGGACACACCGACCTCGATCGCCTCCCGCTCGACCTCGCTCCAATCATAGGCCGTGAGCAACACGATCGCGATCCGGTCCGGATATTCCTGCCGGATCCGCCGGGCGGTCTCCAGGCCGTCCAAGCCGGGCATCTTCCGATCCAGCAGCAGCAGGTCGTAGGGACGGCCCGCCCTCCTGGCCTCCTGCATCCTTTGGATGGCCGCTTCCCCGCCGGTCTCGTATTCGGTCACGACCCCTGTGGGCGCCATGGTCTGGACGATGTTCCGGCACGTCTGCTCATCATCGTCCACCACGATCATGCGCGATACGCCATGGTCGGCCCAGAAACGAGGATCGTCCTCCCGCTCCCAGACCGCCAGCTCCAGCTCCACCGTGAACGTGCTGCCCTTGCCCAGCCCGCTCTCCACCTTGATGGTCCCGCCCATCAGATCCACCAGGCTCTTGGTGATCGCCATGCCCAGGCCGGTGCCCTGGATCTGGTGGGTGACCTCGGTCTCCTCCCGCGTGAAGGGGTCGAAGATCACCTTTTGATATCCCTCGCTCATGCCCAGGCCGTCGTCCTGGACCGTGAAGCGGATGCGGGTATAGTCGTCCACTACCCGGGGCATCTCCTCCACCCGCATCTCGATATGGCCACCCTCCGGGGTGTACTTCACGGCGTTGGAGAGCAGATTGATCAGGACCTGATCGATCCGCACCTTGTCCCCCCGCACATGTTCACAGGTCAGGGCGGAGACGCAGATCTCGAAGCTCTGTCCCTTGGCCTTGGCCTGGGGCCGGATGATGGTGTTGATCTCATCGATGACATCTGCCAGGTCCATCTCGGAGATGTTCAGCGTAGCGCTGCCGCTCTCGATCTTGTTCATATCCAGCACATCGTTGATCAGCCCCAGCAGGTGCTGGCTCGCCGCATCGATGCGCTGGGCGTATTCCCGGACCATCCCGGGGTCGTCCGCCTCATTGCGTATCAAGGCCAGGAACCCCACGATGGCGTTCATGGGCGTGCGGATGTCATGGCTGATGCTGCTCAAAAACGCGCTCTTGGCCTCATTGGCCACCTTGGCCATCCGCAGCGCCTCGGCCAAGTCGTTCTGCGCCTTGCGGTCCTGGGTGCGGTCGGAAACGTATATGACCAGCTTCTTCTTGTCCTGCACCTGGACGCAGTATGCGCTCTCCCGGAACCACTTGACCTCTTCCGTCCTCGGGTCGAGCCACCGCACGTCCATGGGCCGCATCTTCTCGCCGGGTTCCATCCCGCGCAGGGCGTCCAGCCCTTCCCGCTCGCTGGCCTGGTAGATGGTATCGATCCCGTGAGGGGCGGACATGAGGTCCTCCGGAGCGATGCCGAACACGCGCTCCAGATTGGGGCTCACGTATTCGATCCGATCATGCTCCTGGTCCAGCATCATATATACGTCGTTGGTGTTTTGGGCGAGATAGGTGGAGAAGATGTCGAACAGCCTGGACTGATACTCGATCTTCTGCTCCTTGTCCCTGATCTCCCTGCGCGTGCTCCAAAGCAACAGGACGAACACGGCACAGATCACCAGGATGATGACCAGGAACGCCAGCGCGACCTGGGAATCATGCAGGATTCGATCGGCTTCGTCCATGATCGCGTCTTGGGGGACGATCGACACCAGATACCACTGGTCCACGTTCTCCACCGGGACGTAAGTATAGATGTAGGTCCCCCTGTCCCCGGTGAACGTGACGCTGCCCATCTCCTTGGTATGCAGCGCGTCCATGAAACCATCGATCGCATCCTGTTCCCCATAGGTCCCGGTGAGGATATCGAAGATGTTCTCATGGAACCGGTCACCGATCGTGCCCACGGACCGCAGCAGGATGTCTCCTCTCTGGTCCACCACATAGGCCAGGCCCTGGTCGTTGTAGAAGGAGAGCGAGAACGCCTTGGACACCTTGCTGCGATCGTAGCTCTTCTGGACCAGTCCGGGCACTCCGTCGGCGAAGGTGAAGCGCTCATAGTAGCCGAACATGGTGTCCTGGGTATACAGGCCCGAGTAAGGGTCGCGCACACCGCTGCCGGACAGTGCCCGATAGACCTCCAGCTCCTCCCCCTCCAGCTCGTAGACGTCATCCGACCTGCTGCCGCAAAAGCGCCCGGTCTCCAGGTCGATCACGGTATAGAACGCGTCCACCTCGCTGAAGAGGGTGAGCTTCTGCCGGATGTCCCCGACGTCGTCGGAACGGTCCTGGGCGAAATACCCTGCATAGCTGTGCAGCCGCTCCCGGTCCTCCGAGATGAAATTGTCGAAAGCCTGGCGCTGCTGCATCGTGACCGTCAGGACGTTCTGGATGGATCGTTCCTGCAGGTTTTCCCGCAGCGTGACGACATAACCGATCCCACCGAACAAAACGAGGCCCATGCAGGCGGCCAGCAGAGCGATCATCCACCGCCGTGGGTCTCGCTGGATCTTCTGTGCCATTCGCTTCGCCCTCATATCCCTTAGATGTGATGAAAGGAGATCCGCTGTACACCGGTGTACAGCGGACGGGCCATGGCCCGTCCTACGACCGCTGGACCCGGGATCATCCCTAAGTATATCCTGATCGCCTAGAAAATGCAAGCCGTTCATCGCTGCTGCCCGATCGTTTTTTTACAGGACCGCTCCGATGGACCGGAACATCTGGGCCGCGTCGATCGGCTTGGCGATGTGTCCGTCCATCCCCGCCGCCAGGGCCTTCTCGCAGTCCTCCTTGAACGCGTTGGCCGTCATGGCCAGGATGGGGACCGAAGCCGCCTCCCGGTCGTCCAGCGCCCGGATGGCCCGCGCCGCCTCATACCCGTCCATGTTCGGCATCTGGATGTCCATCAGGATCAGGTCGTAATGCCCCGCCCCCGCCTTGGCCACCATGGCCACACACTCCGCGCCGTCCCGCGCCCTATCCACCTCGCAGCCCTTTCCGGACAGCAGCTTCGTGGCGATCATGGCGTTGATGTCGATGTCCTCCGCCAGCAGGATGCGCCTGCCCTCCAGGGACACCTGCTCCGCCGCCTCGGGCAGCTCCGCCGGGGCCTCGCCCACCCTGTGGGGGAGCCGGACGGTCACCCTGGTGCCCTCGCCCTGCCGGCTCTCGATGTCGATCGTGCCGCCCATCAGATCCACGAGCTCCTTGACGATGGCCAGCCCCAGCCCCGTCCCCTGGATCCCGCTGACCGTGGAGGTCCGCTCCCGGGAGAACGACTCATAGGCTTGGGCCAGGAACTGCTCTGACATCCCGATCCCGTCGTCCTGCACCACGGTCTCCACGAAGCAGCGCTCCAGCCCGTCCGCGCTGCGCTCCCGGAACGAGATGGAGATCCTGCCCTCCTCCGGAGTATATTTTATGGCGTTGCCCACGATGTTCAAAAAGATCTGCGCATAATGCGTGGCGTCCACATACAGATAAGGGTGCTGGATATCGAACTGGAGCGTACACCCCAGGCGCTTCTTCTTCAGGTCGCTGTCGAAGATGGTACACAGCCTGCGGTACATCTCATCGACGTCGGTCAGCTCCTCCTCGATCTCGATCTTGTGGTTCTCGATCCGAGACAGCTCCAGGATATTGTTGATCAGGGCCAGGAGCTGCTTGGACGAGACGTCGATATGTTTCAGGTATCCCCTCTGGGTCTCCAGGTCCTCGCTCTCCAGCGCCAGCTCGGCCAGGCCCAGGATGGCGTTCATCGGCGTGCGGATGTCGTGGGACATGTTGAACAGGAACTCCGACTTGGCCCTGCTGGCCGCCTCCGCACGCTCCAGCGCCTTCTCCAACTGCTCGCGCTGCTGCTCCAGCTCCTCCTTCTGGCACCGGATCTTGCGCGCCATCTCCAGCTTTTCCGAGCTGCGCAGCAGGCTCTCCACCATGCTGTTGACGTGGGCGCTCAGCTCCGAGAACTCCCTGCTGTCGTCCACCTCCACCTTCGTCGTCAGGTCCCCGTCCCGGATCGCCCTGAGATCCCCGTTCACCCGATCGATCTGCTCGATCACCGTTCGGTCCACCGTGCTCGTCACCGCATAGACCAGGATGACGGAGATCAGCAGCAGCCCGGCCAGCAGCAGCAGTCCACTGCTGAAGATCGACCGGTACATGCCAGCCACCGGCGCGGCCCAGATGATGTGGTCCCCGCCGATCTGTTTGGACAGGCAGCAGAACTCGGTCCCGTCCATCTGGGCATAGAAGATCCGGTCCGAGCTGAGCTGCTCCATCCGGATCCCGAGCTGGCCGATGCTCTTGCCTACGTCGGGGACGGAGGTGGCCCCTACCACCTTCTCCGTGTCCGGATCGACCGCGTACAAACGGTATCCCACCCCCACCCGGAGCAGGGAGAAGATATAGGACAGCTCGTTCTTCTCCGTGGCCCGCAGCACATTGGCCGGATACATCCCGATCTGCACGATGGACTCCCCGTTGCCGCTCCACAGCGCCGAATACTGCACCAGCTTCCCCTCCGCCGTATTGGGCGTGACCTCCTGCACGAGCTCCAGGGATCGGTCCGTGAGCAGCGGCTTGAAGAATCCGATCTGTTCGCCGGAATCCACGGAATATCCATGATATTCTGGGTTCGTGCCCGCGACGATCACGCCGTTCGCGTCAAAGATGTGGATCTCATCCACCTCCAAGCCGGCGGCGATCTTTCTGAGCTCCTCCACACTGTCGCCCGCCTGGGGCGCATGTTCCAATATGTATGCCACCGTCCGTGCGTTGTTCAGGCTTTGGGCCGCATATTCCCTTTGGACCTGCTCCAGCTCCTTGGAGTTCTCATCCAGGACCTGTTCGACCTGAACGAAGATCTGCCGGGCGCTCCTCTCGCTCATCTGCCTGATGTTGAGCACCTGCACCACCGTAGAGAAAAACAGTATGATCCCCACCATGAGCAGGGTGATCTTGATCATATCCTTGACCACAGTATGTTTGATCGTCAACCCGACGCCCCCTTCCCTCACCTCAGATCCGGCTGTTGTCCATCATGATACCACAGGCTTCCTGCCGGTGCCAATGATAAAATGCAGAAACACCGAAAAAAGGTCCGCTCCCAAGGGCGCCCCGCATGAAGAAGTCAAGGGCAAGACAGACCCTCATGGTCCGCCTTGCCCTTTCCATCCGGCGCGTTCCCCGATGCGGCGGGCCGCCACGCCGGGCAGACCCGCTCGCGAGGACAGGCCGCGCGCCAAATGGGACTCACACATATATCACTAAGTACTCGCACCGCCCGTCGAGGCGATAAGCGCCGCTCCCGGCGCACAGGAAATAGCACTCCCCCTTTTTGACGGCCCGGCTCGCCCCGTCCACGGTGAGCGTGCCGCTGCCCTGGGTGATCAGCACGGCGTGGAACGAGGTCTCGCCGCACGCGCCGTCATACGTCCCGGTGCGCAGGTCCGTGGTGAACCACCGGCAGGAGCCCAAGTGCGGGCCGAATCCCCTCTCGGCGGTGGGATGCAGGTCGATCACGTCCAGCGCCTTCTTTATATGGAGGGGCCGGGGCTTCCCGTCCGCACCGATCCGGCCGTAGTCGAACACCCGGTACGTCACGTTGGAGTTCTGCTGGACCTCCGCCACCACCAGCCCGGCGCCGATGGCGTGGAGGGTGCCGGAGGGGATGAAGATCACGTCGCCCCTGCTCACGAAGCGTTTGCGCAAGATGCCGGTGAGCGCGCCCTGCTCGATCCGCTGCGCCAGCTCCTCCCGCCCCACCTCCCGCCGCAGCCCATGGTAGAGATACGCGCCGGGCGCGGCGTCCAGCACCACCCACATCTCCGTCTTGCCGTACTGCCCTTCATGGGCCAGGGCATACTCGTCGAAAGGGTGCACCTGGATGGACAGATCCTGCTTTGCGTCGATGAGCTTGACGAGCATGGGGAAGTACTCGAACCGCCGGCAGCGGGTCCCCAGCACCTGGGGCCCCGCCCGTTGGATGTACTCCGGCAGGGTCAGCCCCTGATACGGGCCGTCGGCCAGTACGCTGGGTCCGTCCGGGTGGCAGGACAGCATCCACGCTTCGCTCAGCGGGTCCAGGCCGCTGGGGATGCCATAGTCGGTGCGCAGGCGCTGTCCGCCCCAGATATGATCCTTACAGGCCGGTAAAAGTCGATATGCGGGCATGATCATCCTCCGACTGGAGCCTGACAGCGCGATATGCCCGTATCCGCTCGGCGCGGCGCTGCACGGCCCGTCTTATTTCTAAGGTCTCCTTCTGTGTCCCGTCCCGCGCTGGGGGGCGCCGGTCAAAACCGGAAATAGATGAACGGGTCGAAATCGCTCCCGATGGCGTAGAGCACGGTGAGCACGAACACGCCCAGTACGCAAAGGTCCTCCAGCACGATCAGCCGTCCGCGGAAGAGGCCGCTGAGCTTCTTCGGGGCCCCGCACATACAAAGCACGGCGGCCGCGAGGAAAAAGACGGTCTCGCCGCTCACGATCGGGAGGATCGCGGCGGGCTCCCACTTGGCGGGAGAGAACATGGTGGCGATCACGCTCGCCGCGTCGCTCAGTGTGTCCGCGCGGAACAGTATCCAGCCGAACAGCACCTCCAGCAGAGCATAGGCATGGGCGAGTGGCGCCGGCACTTTCTCCAGCAGCTTCTTCCCCCCTATCCGCTCCAGGCAAAGGAACAGGCCGTGATAGAGCCCCCACACGATGAAGCTGTAGCTCGCGCCATGCCAAAGCCCGGTGATGAAGAACACCGTCACGAGGTTCCCGTAGGTCCTGACCGCGCCCCTCCGGTTGCCGCCCAGCGGGATGTACAGATAATCCCGGAACCACGACGACAGCGAGATGTGCCACCGCCGCCAAAAGTCCTGCACGCTGGCCGCGGCGTAGGGATGCCTGAAGTTCTCCTGGAAATGGAACCCCGCCATCTGTCCCATGCCGATCGCCATGTCCGAATAGCCGCTGAAGTCATAGTAGATCTGCAGCATATAGCAGACGGCTCCCAGCCAGGACAGGGCCCCGGACACGCCGATGTTCCCATACGCATGATCGGCTACAAGGGCCATGGAGTTGGAGATCAGGACCTTTTTCGACAGGCCGATCATGAACCGCTTGAGCCCCGCGCACACGAGCGGGACCGTGACCTCGCGCCGGTCGATCTCCCTGGCGATATCGCTGTAGCGCACGATCGGCCCGGCGATCATCTGCGGGAAGAGCATGATGTACAGGCCGAGCTTCGTCACGTTCTTCTGGACGGGCACGGCCCGGCGGTAAACGTCGATCTGGTACGACAGGATCTGGAAGGTGTAGAACGAGATGCCGATCGGCATGGGGCTTTGGCTGACCAGGGCCGTGTCCTGGAGCTCGATCCCGGTGAGCGACCGCAGGATCCCCGCGAAAAAGACCGAGTATTTGAAGTAGACCAGCACGCCCAGGTTGAAGAGCACCGTCACGGCCAACGCGACCTTGCGCCGGAACGGGACGTCCTGGTTGTCCGTGACCAGCCCCAGATAGAAATTGACGAGCGTCGAGGCCAGGATCAGAAAGACATACTTGGGTTCTCCCCACGCGTAGAAAAGGATGGACGCGCCCAGCAGCCAACCATTCCTCAGGCCGTCCCGGAGCGACCAGTACACCAAGAACGTCACCGGGAAGAAACAGAACAGAAAAACGACTGAACTGAATACCATCATCCGACCCTCCCTGCTGAGAGGATCTGGACCGAGACCTCTTTTTGGACCACCCCACCGGGGGGATCGACTCCCTGGGCCCCGGTGCGCATGGTATACGGGCTCCGGATCTCTATGGTGTTGTCGCGGCCGGGCACGAGCCAGGAGCTGTCCACGGTCACGTCGAAGATGTTGTCCTGGCTGCACCGGTATCGCGTATAGGGCTTCCCGTTCACATAGACATCGATGTCCACGCTCTCCCCACAGGAGGGATCCTGCGCCACATATCCGCTGTACGGGACCCAGAACGACACGGCGATCCCATCGTCCGGCCCCACGTTGGAGCATACGAGCAGCGCATCGTTCCCATAGGCCCACCGCCAGGACACGCCGTTCGCGCTCTCCCACGGCCCCATGTCCCTGAACGCGATCTGGAGCTCGCCGCCCTGTTCCGGGGACGCCGCCGGCGGTCCCGCCAGGATCTCCTCCAGCACGGGCAGGAACCCGCTCCCCATGTTGTATATGGCCTCCTCATTGACCTCCAAAAGGATCACGTCGCTGTCCTGGACCTTGGCCCAGATCGACGGATCGTCCAGCCCCGAAATGGCGCTCCTGTTCCGGTCGTAGTCATATAGGGCGATGTCGTAAAACAGGAAGTCGAGGTCCCGGACGATATCGTGGTCGGCCAGCAGCTCCAGCAGGGTGAAGGTGAAGCTGCCGCCCTGCACGAATACGGCGGGCAGGTCATATGACTCGGGTATCAGCTCCGTTTCGATGGGGTAGGAATACGTCGTTTCCTTCGTGCTGAAGATGTTCATGAGCTGCCAGATATCGTCGTCGCTGTTCATATAGCCCCGCCTGGGGCAAGCCTGCTCCTCTCTGCCCTCCACCCCGATCCGTTTCAAGGTGTAGCCGCCGTCCTCCAGGCAGTCGATCAGGGCATCCACCGCTTGGATCGCGGCCTCCCGGGTCCAATGGATCCCGGTCTGGGGGAAAACAGGGAACGGATACTCGTGCGACTGGAGCAGTTCCGCGCTGTCCACATAGGCGATCCCCGCCTGGTCCAAGCGGGCGGTCAACTGCCGCCTGCCGCGCTGTTCCTGGCCATAGGCCCGATCCATCTGGTAGAACCGGTCCGGGATCTGCTCGGCGATGAAGTCCGCCTTGTTGGGCGTTATGACGACCACCAGCTCTTTTCCCGCGCTCTCGGCCAGCGCCGAGATCCGGCGCAGCCGCGCGGCCGTCTCATCCAGATAGTCGGGGCTGCAAAAGTGCGTGCCGGACAGCCCCAGGAACTCGTCCAGGTAGTGCTCGAAGATCACCGATCCGTCTTTGCACACCACGATACCGTCCGCCTCGTCGAACAGGCGGAACCGGAACTCGTTCAAGGCGCGCATGGCGAAGCGGTATCCGCTGAAGCCGTAGGAGCAATACGTCTCGAACTGCTGCTGATAGGTCCCGTCCCAAAAGGCCGAGAGGCTGAACGCAGGCTGCGTATACGTGTCGTCCACCCCGCTCAGGGGGCCGATGTCCTTTTTCAAGAACATGGTGTTCAGCATCGGGAAGGACACCAGCAGGAACACGATCCCGATGAACGCTTTCGCGAGTGTCTGCCTCACATCAGCCACCCGCCCTTTCGACTTACCTCTTGCGGAAGGAACGGTCCCACCGGGCGCGCAGGAAGCGGTCGGCGGGGATCTCCACCGCGAAGCGCAGCACGATGGCCGCCGCCAGCGAGATGGCGAAGCCGATCGCCCCGAACATCAGCATCGACCCGACGTCCACGATGTACGCGCCCCAAAGCCGTTTGACCGCGTACAGCACGATCTGATGCACCAAGTACATCGCGAAGGAGCACTCGCCCAGGAACCGGAACACCTTGGAGCCCAGCAGCTTGGAGAGCAGACCCTTGTCGAAGCTGAAGGCAAAGATCACGAACGAGCAGGGGACGAGGTAATAGAAGGTCATCAGCTTGGGGTTCCGCATCACGCTGATGGCAGGCGAGCTCACGGAGATCGCCATGGCGTACAGCAAGACACCGATGGAGGCCGCCTCCAAAACAGTAGCGGATAGGGGTGGCTGTTGGTTGGTTGGTTGGTTGGTTGGTTGGTTGGTTGGTTGGTTGGTTGGTTGGTT
>CANRXB010000035.1 GCA_947643715.1 uncultured bacterium | reverse complement strand
CAGAACCACGCTGGATCGTAAAAGCTTTTTTGGGGGAGCTTCATAGGTTCGCGTCGAAAATAAGCTGCGCCCCACTTTTTAGGTTCAACTGATACGGAGCAAAGGACGTCAACCCAAGACCCTTGGTCGCAAGTCGGAGCAGTATGAACTTGGCGCCGCTGATAGAGCTGTCCACATTATGGATGCCAACGCCGGCCGCGACATAATCATGCCCATTATATATCCCCATCAGCTCGATGTCGTTGTATTTGACCGTAGGTCTCGCCCTCATCGGCGCAGGAAGAAATATCGGGCAATACAGCGCAGAAGCGGCCGCGTTCGTCACTCCAGTGGACATGATCGTGTGATCCTGGACGGAGTCGTACACGACCATGAACCTCTGGCATTTCGCCAGCTCTATCTCTTTGTTCGGCGGCGGATCGTCCAGTACCCACCTCCCATCCTCATCCTGATGGGCCAAGGTCTGTACGCTGCCAAACTCAAATTTCGCTGCGTAGACCTTTCCGACGGCATGTTCCTTTTCGACCTGCAAAAAAACATCGCAGGACGAGACCGACTGGGGGAACGTGAACACGCACGAAATGATCTCGACCGCTCCACCGCTGTGCTCAACGCCCAACGGATATCCGCCGTCGCAGCCCAAGACCATGTTCACATCGCCGGACACCAACGCCGAAAGCGTCACCGTCTTTCCTGCCAGCATCCCCGCGTTATCGATCCTTTGGAACAGATTGCCTACGTATCCCGCCGAAGTCTTCGACAACTCGATACAGGTATCTTTGATACTCACTTCGACATGGCTCGACCTCCACCGGTCGATCGTATATCCGTCGGCCGTGTAGCTTGCCGCCCCTTTCTGGTTGACAGGATCGGCAAGATACCAGTTGTCCAACAGATTGGGGTTGCTCCACCCACAGCGCGTCACCGCAGCTCCTGTCGCGTCGAACCCAACGGTCTGTCCCGGCACGCCCGCGAGTTTGTCCTGCTTCGCGCTGAATTTCTGCTCCACCTTCGACCATACGCGGTCCAACCCTGCACTGTCCAAGTATCTCATATCGTCTCCCCACCGCCTTCATATCGCGCCAGCCGCAGCCCCGTCTTTTCCTCCCGGCATCGTATACTGTTCACACCTGAATGATCGCTCATTTTGACCCTCTCCTTATCATTTTGAGATCTTTCGTGCCGCCAGATCCAGGACTTCCGACCTGGTCCTCGTCCGCCGGATCTTGACACATCCGTTCCACCTCCGGCCAGGGCCACGAAGCGAGAAAAAGTTTCCCATGAGCGTACAAGAAAGCACCGAACGGCAAAACGGCAGACGCAAATCGCCAACAAAAAGATGGAGAGGGACCCCTCCCTCTCCATCTCGTCCTCGGGCTTGCCAGCCGGCCCGGCTCAGCCATTCCCCTCCGCCGGGCCAGAGGATCCTCCGTTCTCACATGCACCGCCGTCCGAATCTGACCGGAATGCCAATTCGATCCGAAGCTCCTCCTCTATGATATGGGCGGACACCCGCCCTCCCATCCGCTCCATCAGCTCCCGGACGATCGCCAAGCCCAGACCGGCCCCACCCTTTCCCCGGGCGGGGCTGCCTTGGTAGAACCGGTCGAAGAGGTGGTCCGGGTCGGGCCGGGGACTGGGGCCCAGCGCATTGGAGAAGCAGATCGTCCCACTCCCCCCGGAAACGGACAGCCCTCCGCCCCCGTGGCGCAGGGCGTTGGCGATCAAATTCCGGTACACCCGGCCCAACGCCTCCAGGCTGGCCCAGATCTTCACGTCCTCCCGTTCGAACCGCAGTTCCGGCGTGACTCCCGCCGCCTCCAACTGCGGGTAGAACTCCGCCAGCGCGTCCCATAAGGGCGGAAGGGCCGCTGTCTCCCGGCACTCCAGCGGGTGGGGCTCGTTCAGCAGACGCGTGTACAAAAACAGTTCATCCAGCAGCCCGTCCAGCTCTTCCAGACGTTTTTTCACGATGCTCAGGTACTCTTCCCGGCGGTCCGGCTCGACTTCCAGCAGTTGCAGATAGCCCATCGCGCCGGCCAGCGGAGTTCGGATGTCGTGGGAGATACATGCCATGGTATACTTCAGCTCCCGCTCACTGTTCAGCACCTCTGTCCGCAGCAGCCGCCCTTCCTCCAGACGCCGGTTCACCGCCCGGCACAGCCGCCGCGCAGCAGCTCCGGGCATCTGGACGGTCAGGCCCAGATTGCTCTCCACAGGGGTCTCTTCCAGCACCTGGGCCATCCCCAGCATCTGGCTCCGGTAGGACCACAGGCGCAGCGCGGCGGCGCCAAGGGCGATGAGAGCCAGGATCAGGGCGGGCAGCATGGCGATCACTCCTTTTGTCAGGCCCCTGCCCTATGGGCGGGGAAGATCGTTCAGATGTCTCGTTTCTCCATGGCGATCAGGCTCCCGGCCGCGTACACCACGGCCCAGCCGATGGAGCAGCCCAGGATCATGACGATCTGCTTCATATCCGGCATGGGCACGCACTGGATACTGGCGACGGAGCTGAGCAGATACTGCCACAGGTCGGGCCAATGCAGCATGTGGCACACCATCGCCAGCAGTTGGGTGATCAACCCGCCCCCGGCCATCACCGTCAGGACGATGCCCAGCACGGAGCTCCGGGTCAGCATCACCAGAGACAGCCCCATCAGGCTGAAGGCCCAGTAGGGAAGCCAGTTCCAGAAGGCATACTCCAAAATGCGGACGATGGGGCTGGCCACCGGGTGCAGGCCGAACAGGTAGGGACAAATCAGCGAGACCAGGATGCCCATGATGACGATCGCCCCGCTGTAGACCCCCGCCAGCAGGATCTTGGACAGGACATACTCCCAGCGGCGGGGACGGGCGAAGCAGATGTTCTTGATATAGCCGCTGGAAAGATCCGCGTTGACGAACAGGGTCACGCCCAGGCCCGCCAGGACCATCAACGAACCGCTGCCGATGCACTCGTCCAAAAATTCCAACTGAGTCATGTCCCGGATCCTCACGGCCTCCTGGCGGTCGGTCAGGGTAATCTCCGCCCCCTGGGACTGGATCGCGTCCAGGGTCTTCTGGTCGGACACTATGGCCGCCAGCAGGGCCACCGCCAACAGCAGCGCTGCCATCGCGCCCAAGATGATGTAAAAGCTCCGTGTCCGGAACAGCCGCCGCAGGTCCATCCGCAATAGATCAAACATGTCCCTCTCCTCCCATCCGCTCCAGAAAATAGCCTTCCAGGTCCTGCTTGTGCAGGCCCATCTCCTCCACGGAGATGCCCGCCTGCGTGAGCACCTGGCCCACCGCCTTAGCATCCACCGTCTCATAGATCCGGATCTCGCCCTCCGGGCGCATCTCCCACTGGAGGAGCTGGAACTCCTTTTCCAGCAGGGCTGCGGCCTTCTGGGGCTGGCTGGCACGCAGGTGCAGATAGTCGGTGCACTTCTGCTCCAGCTCTGCGGAGGTGATCTGCTCCACCATCCTGCCCTGCTGGATGATGCCGTAACGGGTCGCGATCTTACTCAGCTCGCCCAGGATGTGGGAGCTGATCACGATCGTCAGTCCACGCTCCCGGTTCAGCTCCGACAGCAGCTCCCGCATCTCCCGGATGCCCTCTGGATCCAGCCCGTTGATGGGCTCATCCAGCAGCAGCAGGTCGGGCCCGCCGAGCAATGCCAGCCCTACGCCGAGCCGCTGCTTCATCCCCATGGAATAGTGTTTCACCGGCTTTTTTTCCTTGGGGGACAGCCCCACCGTCTCCATGATCTCATCCGCCCGCCGCTCCGGGCTGTCCAAGCCCAACAGCGTGGCGTACAGGCGCAGGTTTTCCCGCCCGCTCAGGTCCGGGTAGAGTCCCGGCTGTTCGATCAGGGCCCCCACCCGGCGGCGGGCCACCGAATCGTGGATGGGCTTATCGAAGATCAGCGCCTCGCCTTCCGTGGGGCGCACCAGGCCGCACAAAAGCTTCAGCGCGGTGGACTTGCCTGCACCGTTCCGGCCGATGAAGCCGTAGATGTCCCCCTGCTCCACCCGCAGGTCCAGATGGTCCACCGCCCATTTGTCCCGATAGCGTTTGGACAGTCCCATCGTCTGTATCACTGCCATACAAAAGCCTCCTTGTCCGTCCCTAGGATCTCGCTGGGTCCCCGCCCCTCCGAAGCAGAGGCCCTGAAAACGTGGGACTTCCCGTTTGCAGGCTCAGTCTAACAGGCAAATGCCCAAACATCGCAAAGCAAAGGTAAAGAAAGTGCAAAGTTCCAGGCTTTGTGGGAAACAGCCCCGGCATGATGAGCGGACCTCTCCCACAGGCGGAAACGAGGGGCATATCGTCCGCCCGGCGTGGCCAAGCTCACGCTTGCGTCAATTTGAACCCGATGCCCCATACGGTCTGGATATAGCCATCCGTACCGCTGGGGCGCAGCTTGGAGCGGATGTTGCTGATATGGACGTTGATGGTCTTGTCCTCGATGGCGTAGTCCTCCTGCCAGACCGCTTCGTATATCTGCTGTTTGGTGAACACCCGCTTGGGCCGGCCCACCAACAGCTCCACGATCTTGAACTCATGGGCGGTGAGGTTCACCGGCTCGCCTGCCGCCGTCAGCGTCATCTCGCCCAGGTCCAATTCCCAGTCCCGGAAACGCAGCACCTCTCCGGCCGGGGCCGCGCTGGCATGGCGCAATTGTACCTGGATCCTGGCCCACAGCTCCTCCATCTGGTAAGGCTTGGTCAGGTAATCGTCCGCCCCCAGACCCAGCAGCCCAACTTTGTCGGACAGCTCCGTCCTGGCGGACAGCACGATGACCGGCACTCGGCTGGATCTGCGGATCTCCGCGATCAGCTCATCACCGGGAAGCCCTGGGAGCATCAAGTCCACCAGGAGCAGATCGCACCCGCCCTCCCGCCAGAGCGACCGGCCCTCGGTGCCGGAAAACGCCTGGGTGCAGACGCACCCCTGCCGCCGCAGATATCCTGCGGTGGCATCGTTGATGTCAGTATCGTCTTCGATGATGAGGATATGGGGCATGGGACGGCCTCCTTAGTTCATTCTCACGGGCACGCTCGGAGCGACGCTCCAAAGCTGCGGGATGCTTTATAGCATACACCACTCCATGCCCATTTTCAAGCCGCACGCCCGCGTCCCGCGCATGGTTCGGGCCTCCCGGATACCGGCCCCGCCGATCCGTCCCACCACCGGCGCCACGGACCGCGCTGTCCCTCGGGCAGAGCAGGTATGGAAAATAGTCCCATATCATTTTTGTATCATATGCCTCGATCCCATCAGATCCTTAAAGATTTTTTAAGAATTTTGATGCAGAATTGTTACAGGATTGTTGTTGTTTTTCCAGCCCTTCCAAGCTATACTGAAAAATGCGAACATGCGTCCCTTGTGGACGCCCTTCCCCAGCCCCAAAGACAGGAGGATAATCGACATGCCCGATCTTCAGACCACCGACGCCCCGGTCCAGGCCCCCGAGGCCCCCGCCGTGCAGCCGCAAGCCCCGGTGCAGGCCCCTGCCGCACCGCCGGAGCCCCCCGCCCCCAAAAAACGGGTGCGGACCGCCGCTGAAAAAAAGAAGCTCGTCAAGCGTATCATCGCCATGATCGTGACACTGGCCATGCTGGCAGGCATCGTCTTCGGGATGTGGTTCCTGGTGTTCCGTGAGGAGGAATCCTTGGGCACCATCTATTCCGAGCCCGCCTACATAGGCTCCATCCAGAGCATCGTCCAGGGCAGCGGCAACGCCACCGCCAAAGAGACCTCCACCGTTTCCATCCCCGCCAACGGCACCGTGCAGCAGCTCTTCGTGGCCACCGGAGATACGGTGACCGCCGGACAGCCGCTGTTCGCCGTGCACAGCCAGACCGCTGCGGACGCGCTGACCACCGCCCAGCAGCAGATGGCCTCCCTCAACGACAAGCTGTCCAACCTCACCCTGCGCGCCCCCTTCTCCGGCAAGCTGCTGGAGGTCACGCAGTTCTACCCCGGCGACAACGTGGGCGACGGCAGCACCGTGGCCACGCTGGTCAACGACGTCAGGCTGAAGCTGTCCCTTTACTTCAGCTATGCCTATGAGGACCAGATCGCGGTGGGACAGATGGCCCAGGTCTCCGTCCCCGCCGTGATGTACGCCGGAGAAGGCGTGGTGGAGCAGATCAACAAGGTGAGCTTCATCACTCCTGAGGGCGGCATCTACTTCGAGGTCATCGTCGCATTCGATAACCCCGGCACCCTCACAGCCGAGATGGAGGCGTCCGCCGTGCTGTTCGACGCAGCGGGCACGCCCATCTATCCCTATGAACAGGGCGAGACCCAGTACTACGAGAGCCGCACCCTCACCACGAAGGCGGGCGGCCCCCTGGTGAGCAGCAACCTGCTCAACCACGCAAGGGTATCCGCCGGGGACGCTCTGCTCACCATGGGCTCGGAGAGCCTGAACGAGCAGATCGCCACCGCCCAGGAGGCGCTGGACCAGGCCCAGGCGAACATGGACGCGTTGAACGCCTCCGCCCCCATCGACGGCACCATCCTCTCCTGCACCATCTCCGAAGGCAGCGAGGTGAAAGCGGGCGACGCGGTCATCACGATCTCCAACACCACCATGATGGTGGTCACCATCCAAGTGGACGACCGGAACATCGGCTTCGTGAAGCTCGGGGACTCGATCGAGCTGTCCAACTACAACGGCGGCTCCTACATGGGCACCGTCACCAATATCGCCATGCAGGGCGATGTGGGCCAAGGCATGTCCACCTACCCCGTCACTTTGGAGGTGGAGAACTATGACGGCTCCCTGTACGCGGGCGCTTGGCTGGATTACTCTTTCGTCACCAACCAATCGGACAACTGTGTGCTGGTGCCCACCACAGCAGTGAAATCCGTACTGGACACCAACGGAGACAAACAGACCGTAGTGTTCGTCTACCGGGAGGAGCAGCCGGACAATGTGATCGAACTGGATCCCTCCATCACGAGCGTGCCCGGAGCGGAGGACAACTACTGGCCCGTGCTGGTGGTCACCGGTATCTCCGACGCCAAACAGGTGGAGATCGTCTCCGGCGTGGAGGATGGGGACATGGTGTTCATCAACTACACCACGGAGCCTAACAACGGCAGCATGGGCGGCGGCATCATGTACGGTTGAGGTAACGCTATGCTCATCGATATCAAAGACCTATACAAGATCTACAACGAGGGCCAGGAGAGCGAGGTGCGTGCGCTGGACGGCGTGTCCCTCCAAATCGACCGGGGGGAGTTCGTGGCCATCGTAGGCGCGTCCGGCTCGGGCAAGTCCACCATGATGAACGTGCTGGGCTGCCTGGACGTGCCCACCCGGGGCGAATACGTCTTGAACGGCACCAGCGTCACCTCCTTGAAGGACCGGGATCTGGCGCGTATCCGCAACCAGGAGATCGGCTTCATCTTCCAGGGCTATAACCTGCTCCAGGACCTGAACGCGCTGGACAACGTGATCCTGCCCCTGATCTACCGGGGCACCTCCATCTTCGAGCGCGAGGAGCTGGCCATGGCCGCCCTGGCCCGGGTGGGGATGGACGACCGGGCCCACCACCGCCCCAGCCAGATGTCCGGCGGACAGCAGCAGCGGGTGGCCATCGCCCGGGCCATCGCCACCCACCCGCCGATCATCATGGCGGACGAGCCCACCGGCGCACTGGACTCCAAGACCGGGCGGCACGTGCTGACCATACTCCGTCAGCTCTACCGGGAGGGCACCACCATCCTCCTCATCACCCACGACGACGGCATCGCCGCCACCGCCCCACGGGTGGTGCGGCTATCCGACGGGAAGATCATATCCGACGCCCATCAGGAGGTGGATTGGCTATGAATCTGATGCAGGCGTTCAAGATGGCATTCAAATCCATCGCCGCGAAAAAGATGCGCTCCTTCCTCACCATGCTGGGCATCATCATCGGCGTGGCCTCGGTG
Organism: uncultured bacterium; assembly: GCA_947643715.1. Lineage (GTDB taxonomy): Bacteria > Bacillota > Clostridia > Oscillospirales > Oscillospiraceae > Enterenecus. The sequence continues at coordinate 18,316 of CANRXB010000035.1, read as the reverse complement.
GTCATCATGGTGTCGGTGGTCCAGGGGCAGAACAAGCGGAGCATGGAATATTTCGAGGCCATGGGCGACAACAAGATCCAGGTATATGCTTATCAACGGTTCGAGACCTCCGGAAGCGTGTCCGGGCTGCTGTACGAGTATTGCCTGGGGATGCAGGATCTGGTGCTGGGGGTCACCCCGCAGATCGATGTGTGGCGGGAGATCACCATCCGCTATGGCGCCAAGTCCTTCAACACCAACGACTGGGACCGGTGGGAGGACCGCCTGTCCGTGGTCCTGGGCTCCGATCAGTATGGAGTATGCAACAACTACACGCTGGGGAGCGGACGGGAGCTGTCCTTCCTGGACATCGACAAATCCAACCAGGTGTGCGTGCTGGGAGCCGGGGCCAAGGCGAAGCTCTTCGATTTCGTGGACCCGGTGGGCGAGACCATCTTCATCAACAATCAGCCTTTCCTCGTGGTCGGCTGGTACGAGTCCATCGGCCTGGACGGCTGGAACGAGCTGGACAACATGATCTTGCTGCCGTATACCTTCAACCGCACACTGAACGACAACCAACAGATCACTCAATACGTGGTGAAGGCCAAGAGCGCCGCCGCCACCACCCTGTCCATCGCCAAGCTGAAAGCGTTCCTGGGCGGCTTCATCACCGATGACAACGGCTATTATGACGTGAGCAGCAACAACGACTGGGCCAATCAGATGCAGGAGCAGAATTTGATGCAGTCCCTGGTGCTGGGGGCCATCGCAGGCATCTCCCTGCTGGTGGGCGGCATCGGCATCATGAACATCATGCTGGTCACCGTCACCGAGCGCACACGGGAGATCGGCATACGAAAGGCCATCGGCGCGGAGCGCAAGAGCATCATCGTCCAATTCCTCATCGAAGCGGCGGTGATCTGCGGGATCGGCGGAGCGATCGGCATCACTTTAGGCTGTATGGGCGCCCTCATCGCGGGGAAATTCCTGCTCCAAGGAATGATCTTGTGGCCCAGCATGACCATCACCGTGGGCGCGTTCACCTTCTCGGTGGTGCTGGGCGTAGTGTTCGGACTGTATCCGGCCATCAAGGCTTCCAGCCTCCAGCCGGTAGAGGCCCTTCGGGCGGAATGATAGGGGGAACGATACATGAAAAAAAACTTGAAACGGATGCTTTCCCTGCTGCTGGCCTGTGCCGCGGCGCTTTCCTTCACGGCGTCTCCCAGCCACGCCAGCCAGTTCTGGGACGTGAGCGACAAGCAGACCGCTCAGGCGGCGGACGTGCTGTCCGCCCTTGGCGTGGTGAGCGGTACGGACGAAGGACGCTTCTCCCCTTCGGGCCACCTCACCCGGGCCCAGCTCTGCAAGATGGCCGTGGAGATCCTGGGGCTGGGGAACGCGGCCCAGGCCCAGGCCTACCGCACCATCTTCACCGACATGGGGGGCGGTCACTGGGCCAGGGGCTACGTGAACCTGGCCGCGATCACCGAGATCCCGGAAAACTCCGGCTCCCGCCTGATGCTGGGCCTGGGCAACGGGACCTTCGGCCCTGACCTGGAAGTCACCTATCAGGAGGCGGCCACCCTGGCCCTGCGCATCCTGGGCTACAGCGCGGAGGCCAACCGCTCCTGGCCCTTCGGCGCCATCGAGACCGCCGCCCGGCTGGGGCTGGACCGGGACCTGATGGTGGAGATCCCCTCCGCCCCCATCACCCGGGGGCAGACCGCCCTGCTGTTCTTCCACCTGCTGTCCACTCCCTCCAAGGGGAGCAGCGAGCCCTACGCCTCCAAGCTGGGCACGCTGGTGGAGGACACGATCATCCTGTCCACCAACGCCTCCATCAACGGCCGGGAGGGCTGGGTGGTCGCCACCAAGGACGGCGCTACCACCACTTACCCCACCGCCGTCCCGGCGGACTCCTCCCAACGGGGCCAGCGGGGCTGGGCGCTGCTGGACCAGGAGGGCCGTTTCGTCACTCTGCTGCCCGACGAATCCTCTTACATCACCGATACCGTGAGCCGCAAGCAGGCTTATTACCTCTATCTGTCCGGAGAGGGCCGCTACACCTTGGACGCGGACACCCCGGTGTACACCGGCTCGGCCTATGACGCGAAGGTCACCACCTACAAAGAGTATATGGCCAGCCTGCGCGTGGGCGACACGGTCACCCTCTATCTGGACAGCGAGGGCAGGGTCGCGGGCCTGTACCGGCCGGAGGCTTCCCCCGAGGGCGGCTGCGTCGTGGTGAAGGGGAATTACGTGGGCTACGAGACCTTCTTCGCCATCACCGGCGGCGCACGGGACTTCACCATCCGCAAGAACGGCGCGTCCATCTCCATGCGCGACATCAAGCCCTATGACGTGGCCACCTACGATCCTATCACGAAGGTGCTGGACGTGTGCGACGTGCGCCTGGCCTGTTTCCTCGAGAACGCCTCCCCCGCCCCCAACGCTCCCACCAAGATAACGGCGGCGGGCGGGAACCAGTTCGACGTGATGTACGACGCGATCGGGGACTTCACCGGGCGGCGGATCGGCGAGTCCATCACCCTGCTGCTCACCTCCAACGGCAAGGTGGCGGGCCTTCTGCCCCAGATCTCCAGCGCCACGGCCTCCAATGCCTTGGGCGTGCTGTCGGCGGACGGGAAGAAGTTCGAGCTGCTGGGCTGCCAGCTCACGCTGGACGTATCCGGCGACCTCCCAGACGGCGTGACGCAAGGCGAGATCCTCAGCGCCTCCTCCACCGAACGCGGCGTGCTGACCTTGAAAGCCGCCGGCTCCAAGACCGCGGAGACCTTCGACACGGCCCACATGACCTTGGGCTTCCTCCAGGTCAGCCCCGGCGTGCGGATATATGAGCGCACCCCCGAGGGCCTGGTATCGAAGGAGCTGTCCGACCTCCCCCCCACCGTCACCGCACTCCAGTACCACCGCGGCGGCTCCGGAAAAGTGGACCTGATCATCCTCAACACCTTCTCCGCATCCGGGAAGGAGTATGGACGGATCGACGAGGTGTCCGGCTACATGGTGAAGCAGGTGTCCGGCGCCGGGAAGGACGAGGAAGGCAACATCGAGCAGGCCAAGTGGATGCTCGTGATGGTGCAGCAGCTCATGTTCACCGGAAAGGACGGTTCCAAGACCTACGATGTGGGCGGCCGCTCCTTCGCCAGCGGCTATGGGTATCTCGGAGAGTATAACGGCGTGGTCAACGCCAACTACCTCGATGCGGTGCCCGACGTGAGCTCCTCCGCGTTCTACACCCACGACGGCATCACCTACGTGCGCACCGGCAAGGGCATCTATCCGGTCGCCGACGACGTGCTGTGCTTCAACGCCGCCGCCACCTATGCGCCGCCCAGCACCCGGCCCGCTTGGGTGAACATCGCCATGAATAAGGGCGGCGTCTGGGAGGGAGAATGGGACGGCCCCGTTGATGAGGCCTGGTATCCCGAGAAGCCCAATGTGTCCGTCTTTGGAAGCCTTGGCGAGTGCCGCAACTTCTCGGACACCGTGACGATCTATCTGGACCAAGGCACGCAGACCGTCCGGGTGGTCGAGGCATCGTAAGCCCCGGCAGCGAGACATCACACCCCAAGATAATGCCCCAGGGAGGCACGTCTATCGAAAAGGCGTGCCTCCCTTTCATGTCACGGGCCGGATCCGTCCAGAGGCCCACGGCGTGGCAGCGCAGTGGGCCGATCCATGGTATCGTTTCCGCCCGCTTTTCACAAAATATAAAGATATCTTCAGATCTTACCCCTTGCGGCCCTCCCCTGTCCTTCGTATAATGATGGAAAGCTCGTAGAATGGAGCGATCGCCATGAAACATATCCTCATCGTCGATGACGACGTCCACATCGGAGATCTTCTGCAAGAGGCCCTGGAGGGCGAGGGCTATCACGCCGTCCGAGCCTACTCCGGCACCGAAGCCGTCCTTGCCCTGGATCGGATCCGCCCCGACCTCATCCTGCTGGACCTGATGCTCCCCGGCCTGACCGGCGAAGAGATCTTGCCCCGCCTGGAGGGCATCCCCGTCATCGTGGTCAGCGCCAAGGCGGACATGGACAGCAAGGTCGCGCTGCTCTTGGGCGGCGCGGCGGATTACGTCACCAAGCCCTTCGTCCTCCGGGAGCTGCTGGCCCGGGTGGCCGCGCGCCTGAGAGAGTCTCCCGCCCGGGACGGCGCCTCCCTCGTTTTCGACGACCTGCGGCTGGACCCGAACCTCCGCTCGGCCTCGGTCAACGGCGCTGAGGTCCGCCTCACCCGGACGGAATACGCCATCCTGAAGCTGCTCATGTCGAATCCCACCCAGGTCATCACCAAGTCCCTCCTGCTGGACCGCATCGCCCAGGACACCCCTGATTGCACCGAGAGCTCCCTCAAGACCCACGTCAGCAACCTGCGCAAAAAGCTGCGGGACGCGGGGGCGGGGGACTGCATCGAGTCGGTGTGGGGCATCGGCTTCAAGATGAAGGGACAAAATCTCAACCGATCCTGAACGGTTTCCTTGACCGCTTTCTTGACGGTCGTTTGATAAGTTAGCGTCATCCAAGGAAACGGAGGTCCATCCAATGGAATATGTACTGACCACCCAGAGCCTGTCCAAGCACTACAAAGACTTCAAGGCTCTGGACGCACTCACCATGCACGTGCCCAAGGGCAGCATCTACGGCTTCGTCGGCCGCAACGGCGCGGGCAAGACCACCCTGATCCGTCTCATCTGCGGCCTGCAATATCCCACCAGCGGCACTTACGCCTTGTACGGCGTGGACAGCGCCCAGAAAGACATCGCCAAAGTCCGCCGGAGGATGGGCGCGGTCGTGGAGACCCCGTCCATCTACCTGGACCTGACGGCACAGGACAATCTGAAGGAGCAATTCCGTGTGTTGGGCTTGCCGTCGGACGACGGTATCCCCGAGCTCCTGAAGCTGGTGGGCCTGGGCGACACAGGCAAAAAGAAGGCCCGCAATTTCTCACTGGGCATGAAACAGCGGCTGGGCATCGCCGTGGCCCTGGCGGGGAGCCCCGACCTCCTGGTGCTGGACGAGCCGGTGAACGGCCTGGATCCCCAGGGCATCATCGAGATCCGTGAGCTGATCTTGAAGCTCAACCGGGAACGGCGGATCACCGTGCTCATCTCCAGCCACATCCTGGACGAGCTGTCCAAGCTGGCCACCCATTATGGCTTCATCGACTCGGGGCGCATCGTGAAGGAGCTGTCCGCCCGGGAGCTGGAGGCGGCCTGCCGCAAATGCCTGCGGGTGGAGGTCACCGACATCCGCGTGCTGGCCCGCATACTGGACGGGATGGGGATCGACTACAAGATCTTGTCCGACGGCCAGGCGGACGTGTTCGCCCAGCTCAACATCTCCCAGCTCAGCCGGGCGCTGGACGCGGAGGGCTGTGAACTGCTGTCCGCCCAGGAGCGGGACGAGAGCCTGGAGAGCTATTTCGTCAACCTGGTGGGAGGTGGCTCCCATGACTGAGCTGCTCAGCGCCAACCTCCTGCGGCTGAAAAAAAGCTGCTTGTTCTGGGGAACGCTGGCCCTCAGCGTTGCCTTCGGGTGCTTCATCGTCTATACCCAGCTCAGCGACAGGGCCCGGTATGGCAGCGCGGTCCAGCTCGACTCCATCCTGTTTTTCTACGCTATGGTCATCGGCCTGGTCTGCGCCGTGTTCATCAGCCTGTTTTTCGGCACTGAGCACAGTGACGGGGCCATGCGCAACAAGATCGTCGTGGGGCGGTCCCGTATGTCCATCTATTTTGCCCATCTGCTGACGGGGTACATCGTGGCCCTGCTGTCCACCGCTGCCTACCTGCTGACGGTCTTGGGGCTGGGTCTGCCCACCATCGGCGGCTTGACCGCCCCGATCCCCTCCATCGCCCTCAACCTGCTGGGGACGTTGGTGATGGAGGCCGCATTCTGCGCCATCTACACCCTTGTCACGATGAACTGCACGAAAAAGGCGGTCGCGGCGGTGAGCTGCATCCTGCTCTTCTTCGGACTGATGGTCGCCAGTACCTATGTGAAGGGCCGTCTGGACGCGCCGGAGTTCATCACCGGTTATACGCTGTCGGTCAACGGGGAGGTCGTACAGACGGAGCCGGAGCCGAATCCAAAGTATCTCCGGGACGGAGCGCGGACGGCTTATGAGTTCGCTTACGACCTCATCCCCACCGGGCAGGCAAGCCAGTATACCATGATGACGGTCCAGCATCCGGCGCGAGTGGCGCTGTACGCGGCGGTGGTGTTCGCGGTGTCCATCGGGGCGGGGGCGGCGCTGTTCCGGCGGAAGGATCTGCGGTAGGTGGGCGGCATGGTGAACCTGTTGTCCGCAAACCTCCTGCGCCTGCGAAAAAGCCCGCTCTTCTGGGAAATGTCGGCTCTCAGCTTCGCCTTCGGTGCGTTCATGTGCATCACGCGGGTCTATGAGCGTTCGACCTACGGCTTTTCCGTCTCGCTGGATTCCGTGTTTTTCGGCTATGCCATGGTGATGGGCATCGTCATGGCCACGTTCATCCCCATGTTTTTCGGTACGGAGCATAGCGACGGCACGATCCGAAACAAGTTGGCTATCGGCCACTCCCGCGTCGCCATCTATCTCTCCGGCCTCATCGTCAGCTTTGGAGCGGCCGTGACGTTCTATGCTGCCTACCTGCTGGCCTGCATCGTGGTGGGCATCCCCTTCATCGGCAATCTGGACCTGCCCGCCTCCCTCACCGCCGCCGCTTTATGCGGTTCCCTGCTGATGGCGGCGGCATTCTGCGCCATCTTTCTCTCCGTCACGATGAACCAAAGCCGCAAAGCTACCTCGGTGGTGGTGTGCCTATTGGGGACGTTCCTCCTGCTGATCCTCGCCGTCGTCATCAATGCAAAGCTGAACGCCCCAGAGTTCATCGACCTCTATTCCTTGGACGTCGATGGCGTATGCACGCCGCGCATCGAACCCAACCCGGCCTACCTGTCCGGGATGGAGCGAGAGGTCTACCGATTCCTTTACGACCTGCTGCCCACGGGCCAGGCCATCCAGTACAGCAATGTGGCGTTCACGTCGCCCATTCGGCTGATGGGACTGGGCGCGGCGGTATCCATGATATCTGCCGCCGCAGGTGCGGCGCTGTTCCAGCGGAAAGATCTGAGGTAGGTGAGCTGTATGATGAATCTACTCAGCGCAGGCTTCTTTCGGCTGTGGAGGAGCAAGAGCTTTTGGGTCTCTCTGGCCGTCATGGCCATCGTTGGCGCGATAGAACCGCTCTTCGGCTACGCCGCCATGGCGGAGCTCGCCGCCAACGGTTCGATGGACGCCTCCGTCAGCCTGGACTCGCGATATATCATCTTCCCCTTCCTGTCCGGCATCCTCTCCTCCGCTTTCTGCGCCCTGTTCGTGGGCGCGGGGCACAGCGACGGAGGCATCCGGAGCAAGCTGGCCGCCGGACATCGCCGCGCCGTGGTCTACCTGTCCGAACTGATCCTGTGTGTCACGGCGGGGGCGCTGCTGTGCTTGGGCTATATCGCAGCGGTGCTGGCCACCGGCATCCCCCTGCTGGGGCCGATGAGGACCCCTCTCCTCACCGTTTTATGGTATACTCTGTGCGCCGTCATCATGACCACAGCCATCACCGCCCTGTTCACCACCATCTCCATACTCTGTCACAACAAGGCCGTCGCGGCGGTGGCCTGCATCTTTCTGGCCTATTTCCTCCTGTTCCTGGGCATATTCCTCAACGCCCGGCTGGCCGAGCCGGAGTTTTATCCCGCCCATCAGAGCATCGAGGACGGGCAGATCGTGACCGTGGAGGCACGTCCCAATCCCGGCTACATCCGTGGGATGAAGCGGGCCGTCTATCAGTTCCTCTTCGACCTTCCCGGCTGTCAGGCGGTGCAGTTGAGCGTGACCATGACCACCGGCGTGCCCCCTCGACTCCCGCTGTGGTCGCTGGCCTCCATGACGATGTTCGCCGGGCTGGGCGTGGCCCTGTTCCGTAAAAAAGACCTGAAATGAGGTGAAGCTATGCTCCCCTGGCTGCTGTGCGCCGTTCTGACATCGTTCGTCCTGATCCTGTGGGTGCGGCTGCGGCTGCTCCAGCGCAGTCTGGACGAGATCGGCCGCTCGCTGGGGGAGCGTCTGGCTTCCGACACCAACAACCCCATCTTCCTCTCCTCCCGGGACCCCTATGCCCGGAAACTGGCAACGGAGCTGAACGCGCAGCTTCGTGAGCTGCGCCGCCAGCGCCAGCGGTACGAGAACGGCGACCGGGAGCTGAAGGAGGCGGTGACCAACATCTCGCACGACCTGCGCACGCCTCTCACCGCCATGTGTGGCTACCTGGAGCTGCTGGACCGGACGGACAAGCCTCCGGAGCTGGAGCGATACCTCTCCCTCATCGCAGGCCGGGCCCAGGTCATGAAGCGGCTGACGGAGGAGCTGCTGCGCTACTCCCTCGCCGCCGGCCAGGAGGAGGAGCCCTGCCTGGAACCGGTAGACCTGAACGCCGTGGTGGAGGAATCCATCGCCTCGTTCTATGCCGCGCTCATCGAGGCCGGCATCGTCCCCCACGTGTCCCTTCCGGAGCAGCGGGTGATCCGCCTCCTGGATCGGGCGGCGCTGGCCCGGATCCTGGGCAACCTGCTGAACAACGCGTTGAGATACAGCGGCGGAGATCTGGACGTGACGCTTGGATCGGACGGCACCCTCACCCTGTCCAACACTGCTCCCGGGCTGGACGAAATACAGGTCGGGCAGCTATTCGACCGCTTCTTCACCGTGGAGGCCGCCTATAACTCCACCGGATTGGGGCTGTCCATCTCCAAGGCGCTCACCGAGCGGATGGGCGGGACCATCTCCGCTCATTATGACGGCGGGCGGCTCTTCCTGATCCTCCGATTTCCCGCAGCGTGCTGACAAAGACCATATCTCACCAGCCGAACGCAAAAAAAATCGGTTCCCATCTCCCTTGTTTCGTGCTATACTGATATTTACTGACGATATCAAGGGAATCGAGGTAACCTCATGGAAGACACACGCAAAGCAGAGCTTTTTGAACGGATGCCCATCCCCCGGGCCGTCCTCACCTTGGCTGTCCCCACCGTCATCAGCTCGCTGGTGATGGTGCTCTACAATCTGGCGGACACCTACTTCGTGGGTATGCTCGGCGACTCCATCCAAAATTCCGCAGTCACGCTGTCCGCGCCGGTGCTGCTGGCCTTCAACGCGGTGAACAACCTATTTGGCGTCGGCTCGTCCAGCATGATGAGCCGGGCCTTGGGCAGCCGTGACTACGACACGGTCCGAAAGAGCTCCGCCATCGGTTTTTACTGCGCCCTGGTGAGCGGCGTCCTGTTCTCCCTGCTGGTCGCCGCCTTCCGTGCCCCGCTGCTGACTGTGCTGGGGGCGGACGCGGACACTGCCGCCGCCACCGCCCAATACCTTCGCTGGACCGTCTGCTTCGGCGCGGCCCCCGCGATCCTGAACGTGGTGATGGCATACATGGTCCGCTCCGAGGGGGCCTCGCTCCATGCCAGCATCGGCACCATGAGCGGATGCCTGCTGAACATCGTGCTGGACCCCTTCTTCATCCTTCCCTGGGGGCTGGACATGGGTGCGGCCGGAGCCGGACTGGCCACGTTCCTGTCGAACTGTGTCGCTTGCCTGTACTTCTTCGTCCTGCTGTATGTGAAGCGGGGCACGACCTATGTATGCATCCGCCCCGCCATGCTCCCCCACAGCGGGAGGACCCTGCTGGGCATCTGCGCCGTGGGCGTGCCCGCCGCCATCCAGAACCTGCTCAACGTGACGGGCATGACGGTGCTGAACAACTTCACCTCCGGATCTGGCCCTGACGCCGTCGCCGCCATGGGCATCGCCCAAAAGATCAACATGGTGCCCCTTCAGGTCACGTTCGGCCTGTCCCAAGGCATCATGCCCCTCATCAGCTACAACTATGCCAGCGGGAACGTGGGGCGCATGAAGGACACTCTGCTGTTCAACGTCAAGCTGGCCCTCGTGTTCCTGTTGACCATGGCTGCCGGGTATCATCTCGCCGCCGGCCCGCTGGTGTCCCTGTTCATGGACGACCCCGCTGTGGTGGGATATGGCTCCAGGTTCCTCCAGGGGCTGTGCATGACCCTCCCCTTCCTCGCTCTGGACTTTTTGGCAGTGGGCGTGTTCCAAGCCTGCGGTCTGGGGCGCTACGCTCTGGTGTTCGCCATCCTGCGCAAGATCGTGCTGGAGATCCCCGCACTCTATGTCCTCAACCACTTCTTCCCCCTGTACGGCCTGGCCTACGCCCAGCCTATGACGGAGCTGGTGCTGGCCACCGCCGCTACGATCGTTCTGGTGCACCTGTTCCGGCGGATGTATTCCGAAGGCACGCCTCTACAGCCCAGGACCTGGAAAAAATAATCCCCTTCCCCCTTTCCTTTTCCCCGGATCTGGCCGATATATAGGTAAAGAGAAGGGAGGGAGCGTCATATGGGTGTACCACCGATCTCCGGCGTGGGCCATGAGGACCAGGCCGGCTCCAGCCCAGCCGATGAGACACAAAACAGTCTGCTGGCGCGATCCTTGAAGAAGCAGGAGGAGCACACCGCCTCCCTCACCGAGATGATCCAAGAGGCCAAGGAAAAGGCGGACTCTCAGCGTGAGAAGTTCAAGCTGGCCAAGACCACTCCCCGGTATGGCGACGCGCCTCTGGAAGCCTATGCCCGGCTCAGCCGGGCCCGGACCCAGGCGCAGGTGAGCTCAGCCGCGGGCTATGCCCGCCGCCGCCTCGTCCAGCTCCAGGCCGCCCAGCGTTCCGACCCCGACCACGCCGACCAGATCAAAGCCGCCATCAACCAGTTGAAAAAAGCCGTAGGCCGGGCGGGCAAGAAAAAGCTGGAGCTCACCCGGGAGCAACTCGCCCGGGCCCGCCAAAAGCGCATGGCGCGGGAGAACAAACGCCGGGAGGAGCAGCGCATCCGCCAGGAGCTGCGCCGCGAGCAATCCATGCGGACGATCCGAGAGTCCGGCTATTTCCGGGAGACCGAGATCGCCAACCGTCTGGCAGACCAGTTGTCCGCCACCAAGATGGAGCTGCGCCAACAAGCCCAGCAGTTGGGGGCCGCTCAAACGTCTATCGACGCCGCCGTCCAGCAGTATTCCGCCACTGTCCAGACCGCGGACATGGACGTGTCCGCCACGATCCCCCAAGTGGACGTCCAGGCATGACCCGGCGCCTCATCCGCTGCGGGCCTATCCTTACACGAAACAGACCCCCGGAGCCAATCCTATGGCTCCGGGGGTCTGTCCTTTTCTCAGGGATCGGCCGGCGCGGACTTACGGGCATCCTCGTACATCCGGCGGTAGGCGTCCTGCCGCCCTTGGTCGAAGGCCCGGCGGATACGCTCCGCTGTGCCCTCATCCCGAAGCCGCGCAGTGAGCAGGGGCGAAAAGCGCCTCCCCTCCAGCGCGGTGGCCGCCTGCACCGCCTCTTCGAAGGTCTTTTGCGTCCCGCTGTACATCCGGGCAGAGCTCATCATGGTCTCCAGCCAGTCCATCAGACCGATGACGTCCACCATCTGCCGGGCAGGCTGTTCCAGCCGCTTATAGGCAGCGGGGTAGCCCCGGGAGCCGTCGTACCACGTGTGGTGGCCCAAGGCCGCTGGAGCGTACCGGCTGGTGGACGGCCGGGGCTCCAACAGGATCCGGCCCGCCAGAGCGTGTAGACGGGCCATCTCATATTCCTCTTCGAACCACTGCCGCGGGGTCCGGGAATAGAGCTCGATGACGCTGATCTTGCCCACATCGTGGAACTGGCCGCAGCCCATGGCATAGTCCAGCACCGCCCGGCGTTTCTCCTCCGGCCCAGCGGCGTCGCGGACGAAGTCGATGTCATCGAAAAACGTCGGGTCGTCGTCCATGATCAGGCCGCAGAGCACCTGGGCGGCCTCCCCCACGATCTGGGAGTGGCGGTAGACCTCCGGGGCGAAACGCAGCAGCAGCCGCTGCAAAAAGTCTCCATAGAGGATGCCGCCCGTCTCCACGAAGGTGAACGAGAGCTGGCGCAGATAGAGGAAGAGCGCGCCGTTCCCCGACTTCCCCGTGTAGCCGTCCACATAGTCCAGTATCCGGCGGTAGATGTCCTCCAGATACTCCTTTCTCTGGGGCAGCCGTTCCGGATACTGTTCCAGGTATTGGCTGTAGAACGCGGGCAGGGAGATCATACTGTATATACCGTCCGAGGAATAGTCTGTGGGATCCGCGGCGTCCAGAAGGCCCTCCAATTTGGACAGGAAATGGTCCAGGTCGTAGAACCCACAGTAATATTCGATGGCGTGATAGCCAAATGCGGACTTGGCCGGCGGCTGCCTGTTCTGCTGCCCCGCCTCCTCGAACCGCCGCTGGTAGACGATGTAAGCGGACTCCATGATGTCCGCCATGTCCTCAGGGGTCATCACCTTCTCCCTGCTGTGGGCGATGCTGGACGTCATGTTCTGATGGGTGAGATAGATGAACCGATCCCAGGGGAGCTCCGGCGCCTTTTCCTGATAGCCCTTGTCCTGGAGGATCTGGAGGGTCTTTTTCACCATGTGGACCTTTTCGCTGGGGGACCGGAACTGTCCCAACGACATGTTGGCCCGGGAACGCAGGATATACCCCCGGGTCTCAGCGTCCTCGATCTCATCATAGTATTTCAGATAGGCTGCCGCCTCGGTAAAGCACAGCCGCATCCGGGTGACATACTCGCCGATGTCGGACAGGTCCAGCCCCACCAGCTTGCTGCTCAGGCTGTTGCGCCCCATGCCCAGCCAATACAGCTCACGGATCATCGCCGCCCGGTCCCGCTTCTGGCGGGCCAGACTCAGCAGAGCCTGATGGATCTGACAGAACAGCCCTACGTCCAGTTCCGTCCGGCCGTCATACAGCCGGAAAGAAAATTCCTCCACGTCCCGGCGCTCTTCTTCGGTGGCGTCCAGCAGGTCGTCCAGCATGGGAAACAGCCCGGTGCGCAGCAGCTCCATATTCCGCTTCCCCAGCCGGACGATCTGGGCCCGGTCCTGCGTCAGCCGGGCGGCATACTGCTCACAGGTCAGCTCTCCTGGCCGGCCGCGCTGGGAAAGGGCTGCGAACTGTCGCAGGTTGTCGAGATATTCCTCCTGATATGGCTGCACGTTACACTCCTTCTTCCCGTCAGGTCACGGCCATGTCCCATGGCGTGGCGCATCCCATCCGCTCAGCCCTCCGGCGCTTTCGGCTTGAGCTGTCCTCTCAGGATCTCGTTGAGCCGGTCCACATCCACCGGCTTCGAGATATGCTCGTTCATGCCGGCCTCCCGGGACAGACGCACGTCCTCCATGAAGGCGTTGGCCGTCATGGCCACGATCCAGACCTGTCCGGCGTCCGGACGGGGCAGCTTACGTATCTGACGGGTCGCCTCGTATCCGTTCATCACCGGCATCTGGATATCCATGAAGATGACGTCGTACCACCCTTCCGGCGAACGGCGGAACATCTCCACCGCCTGAGCGCCGTCGCCGGCCACCTCCACCTGGACGCCGGTCATCTCCAGCAGCTCTACGGCGATCTCCTGGTTGAGCTCATTGTCCTCCACCAGCAGGACATGGTTGCCGCTGTGGTCCGTGTCCGGACCGCTCATGGCCTTCTCTGCCTGAGCGGCCCCGGCCGTGAGGGCGGACAGCGCCCCCAACAAACGGCTCCGGAACAACGGGCAGGGGACGAACGCATCGATGCCCGCCCGGACCGCCCGGTATTCGATCTGGGCCCAGTCGTCCTCCGATACCAACAGGATGGGGAAGTCCGGCCCGGCTAGCTGGCGGGCATGAGTGGCCACGTCCAAAGCGGACATGTCCGCCAGCTCCTGCCCCAGCAGCAGGGCGCAGGGCATCTGTCCCTCGTATTGCGCTTCGGTCAGCCGGGTCACGGCATCCACGCCCGTCTCCAGGCCGATCGTCTCCAGACCGCCCTCCCGAAGATAGGCCGCGATCTGCCCGGCCCGGTCTGCCCGCCGCTCCACTACCAGAACGCTCCGTCCAACAGGGAGCGCCGGCTCCTTATGGTCGAGGGGAGAGACCGCAAGGGGAAGCTCCACGCGGAAACAGCTCCCCTCCCCTTCCTTGCTCTCCACGAAGATGTGTCCCCCCATGCCGTCCACCAGCTTCTTCACGATGGACATGCCCAGGCCGGTGCCCTCGATCTTGCTGATCGTGGTGCTGTGCACCCGTTCGAACGGGAGGAATATCCGGCTCAGGAATTCTTGGGTCATGCCAATCCCGTTGTCCTGGCAGGAAAAGTCCAGCCACACGGCGGGCCCGCCCCCTCGGTCCGGCGCGGGCCTCTGGCCGAGGCTTATCCGGATGCTCCCCTCCTCCTGGGTATACTTCACCGCGTTGCCGATGATGTTCACCAGGATCTGGCGCAGACGAAGCGGGTCGCCCAGCAGGTCCTCATGGCGGATATCGCCGATCTCGATCTGCATGGTCTGCCGCTTCTGGGCCGCCTGCGGGCGGACGATGACGGCCACCTCATGGATCAGGTCGGGCAGCGAGAACGCCTCCTCGCTGAGCGTCATACGCCCGCTGTCGATGCGCGACATGTCCAGCACATCGTTCACCAGGCTCATCAAGTGGGTGGATGCGGTCTGTATCTTGCTCAGGCAGTCCTGCACCCGGGCCTTCTCGTCGATGTGGGACAGGCCGATGGCGGTCATCCCCACGATGGCGTTCATAGGCGTTCGGATATCGTGGGACATGCTGGACAGAAAGCGGCTCTTGGCCTGGTTGGCCTCTTCCGCCGCCTTCAGCGCCTCCTCAAGAGCGGCGTTCACCCGGGACAGCTCCTTCATATGGCCCAGACTGCAGCCCTGGGCATCCAGCACCCACAGCTCGTGGCTGTCGTCCAGGGCGAGCTTTTCCACGCTCAGCCCGCGGACCGACTGCTCCGGCGGCTCCGCCAGCAGTCTTTCCTGGGACCGTCCTGTGATGTCCCGGGCCCCTCCATCGGCGAACAGGACGCGCAGACCGTCCCCTTCCCTCTGGACCACCAGGTGCCCCTTGTACTCCTCCACATATGCCTGATCCATTTCTTCCATATCGAAAACTCCACTTCGCCCTACGGATCGGGGAGGTCCGCCGGCTCTCCCCGATCCGCCATCGTCTCATTTTTTATAGCATACCATATGCAGGTGGTTTTTTCCAGTAGCTTTTCAAAATAGCGCAAGGAAAGGACGAGGGCCGCGGCGTCCCACGTCCCTCGTCCTCTCCTTGGATACAGCTCGATCTTGGTCCGCCGTCATCTCACTCCAGCACCGCGCCCCTGGCGGCAGAGGTCACCGACTTGGCATATCGGGCCAGGTAGCCGGTCTTGATCTTCGGCTCCGGACACACCCAGGCAGCACGGCGCGCAGCCAGCGTGTCCTCATCCACCAGCAGCTCGATCTTGCAGCCGGGGATGTCGATGGCGATCTGGTCCCCTTCCTCCACGAGCGCGATGGGACCGCCCTGCGCGGCCTCAGGGCAGACATGGCCGATGGAGGCTCCCCGGGTGGCGCCGGAGAACCGCCCGTCGGTGATGAGGGCCACGCTCTCTCCCAGGCCCATGCCGCAGATGGCGGAGGTGGGGTTGAGCATCTCCCGCATACCCGGCCCGCCCTTGGGCCCTTCATAACGGATGACCACCACGTCGCCGGACACGATCTTCCCGGCATAGATGGCCTCGATGGCCTCCTCCTCACTGTCGAACACCCGGGCAGGGCCCTGGTGGCGCATCATCTCAGGGGCCACGGCCGAACGCTTCACCACACAGCCCTCGGGTGCCAGGCCGCCCTTGAGCACGGCAATGCCGCCGTCGGCAGAATAGGGGTCGTCGATGGGCCGGATGATGGACGTGTCCCGATCCACCACGCCCTCCAGGTCCTCCTTCAAGGTCTTTCCGGTGCAGGTGAGCACGCCGGTGTCCAGCAGTCCCTTCTTGTCCAGCTCGGCCATGACGGCGTGGACCCCGCCCGCACGCTCCAGATCCTCCATGTAGGTGTCCCCGGCGGGGGCGAGATGACACAGGTTGGGGGTCCTGGACGAGATCTCGTTGGACTGGTCCAGGTCCAGCTCGATGCCGCACTCATGGGCGATGGCCGGGAGATGGAGCATGGTGTTGGTGGAGCAGCCCAAGGCCATATCCACCGTCTCGGCGTTATGGAACGCGGCCCGGGTCATGATGTCCCGGGGCTTGATGTCCTTCTCCACCAGCTCCATGATCTGCATCCCGGCGTGTTTGGCCAGCCGCAGGCGGGCGGACCACACGGCCGGGATGGTCCCATTGCCCCGCAGGCCCATACCGATGGCCTCGGTGAGACAGTTCATGGAGTTGGCGGTGTACATCCCGGAGCAGGAGCCGCAGGTGGGACAGGCGCTGTTCTCGTACTCCTCCACCCCGGCCTCGTCCAGCTTGCCGGCATAATAGCCGCCCACGGCCTCGAACATATGGGACAGGCAGGTGCGTCGACCGTCGTTGAGCCGCCCAGCCAGCATAGGCCCGCCGGAGCAGAAGATGGTGGGGATGTTCACCCGGGCCGCAGCCATGAGCAGGCCGGGGACGTTCTTGTCGCAGTTGGGGATCATGACCAGCCCGTCGAACTGGTGGGCCATGGCCATGGCCTCAGTGGAGTCGGCGATGAGGTCCCGGGTGACCAGGGAGTACTTCATGCCCACATGCCCCATGGCGATCCCGTCGCACACCGCGATGGCGGGGAACTCGATGGGCGTGCCTCCGGCGGCCCTCACCCCCGCCTTGACGGCTTCGGCGATCTTGTCCAGGTTCATGTGGCCGGGCACGATCTCGTTATAAGAGCACACCACGCCGATGAGCGGCCGCTCCAGCTCCTCCCGGGTGTAGCCCAGAGCATAGAACAGCGAACGGTTAGGGGCGGTGGGAACGCCCTTTTTCACATTATCAGAACGCATATGTCAGCCTCCTTCTCAGTTGTCTTATGTTGAAGCATCCTATCACGATCGTAGCGGGAACGCAATGGACGATCGTCCCATCTCCCCGATCGTCCGTCAGGGCAGCAGACCGAAATGCCGCAGCGCCTGGGACACGCCGCCCTCCTCCGCCGTGCCTGTGACATAGCTGGCGATGGCCTTCACCGACTCCGGGGCGTTCCCCATGGCCACGCCGGTCCCGGCCAGCTCCATCATGCCTATGTCGTTCTCTCCGTCGCCAAAGGCCATGATCTCCTCTCGGGCGAACCCATACCGTTCCATCGCCGCCCGGACGCCTGTCCCCTTGCCGCCGCTGCGGGGCACGATGTCGATCCCCTCCGAATGCCAGCGGGTGCGCTCGCACCCAGGCATCGCCGCCAGGAACAGCTCCTCCTCTTCCGGCGTGACGAAGGGCACGAACTGGTACACCTTCCCCTCCAACAGCCATTCCGGGGAACGCACCGGATAGAGCTGCGTGTGGAGGAACTCATACACCTCCCGCACCCGGTCGTTGATCTGGGTGAGGTAGCTCTCCGTACTGCCCTCCATCAGCGCCGGCAGGTCCGGATTGGCCATGAGCACCTCATAGGCCCCCCGCAGATCCTCCATGCTGATGGGCGCGTCGCGGTAAGCCGTGCCGTCCGCATCGCAGCAGTACTGGCCGTTGAGGGTCACGAACCCGTCGAACTGCACTCCCCGCAGCATCCCGGTGCGGTCCAGGTCCTGCAAGGCCCGGCCGGTGCTGAGGAATATCTCGATCCCCCGCTCCCGCAAAGCGGGCAGATCCTCCAAGAGCCGGTCGGACAGGAACTTCTGCCGGAACGACACCAGCGTCCCGTCCACATCGAAAAATATCGCCTTTATCATCTCTTCGCCTGTGCTCCCATCTTATGATCTTCCGCCGTAGCCAACAGCTCTTCCGCCCCCTCCAGCATCACTGCCGTGGCCGTCCCCCCGCTGAGGCGCGCCAGCTCCTCCCGGCGCCGGGCGCGGTCCAGCCGTTCCACCCGGGTGAAGGTACGCCCGTCCGCTTCTCCCTTCTCCACGGAAAAGTGGACGTCCCCCATGGCTGCGATCTGGGGCAGGTGGGTGACGCACAGCACCTGCCTGCCCTTGGACACCTGGAAGAGCTTGTGGGCCACCTTCACCGCCGCCCGGCCGGACACGCCGGTGTCCACCTCGTCGAAGATGAGGGTGCTCACCTGCTCCGTCTCCGCCAGCACGTTCTTCAGCGCCAGCATGATCCGGGACAGCTCGCCGCCGGAGGCGATCTTGTTGATCGGCTTCAGCGCCTCTCCCACATTGGCGGACATGAGGAAGCGCACCGTGTCCATGCCGGTGGCGTCCATGCCGTCGGG
>CANRXB010000034.1 GCA_947643715.1 uncultured bacterium | reverse complement strand
ATCCAGCGCCACACCATGGTGACGGCGGCGGGGGCACAGACCATGGGCAGGAAGAAGATGGTGCGGAAGCCGCCCTTGAACTTTATCTTGGCGTTCAGGAGCATGGCCACCAGCAGGGACAGGAACAGGCCCACCGGTACAGTGAGGATACAGAACAGGATGGTGTTCCAGGTGGCCTTCCAGAACTCAGGGGTCTGGAACATCTCGATGTAGTTCTCCAGGCCGATGAATTTGTAGTGTCCAAAGCCCAGGTGCTCACAGAAGCTGGTGTAGATGGTCTGCACGAAGGGCCAAAGGTTGAGCACGATCAGGCCGATGATGGTGGGGGCCACCATGATATAGGCCCAGTTCTGCTCCCGCCGGGCGGCGGGGGACAACTTGTTCTTCTTCACGATCCGACCCTCCTCTCAGTCTCCCGCCAGCTTCTTGGCGGTCTCGGTGTCCACGATGCGCTGCATGTTGGCCAGCGCGGTATCCAGGCTCTGCTGGCCGTTATAGACCTTGTTCAGCTCGTCCAGCACGGGACTCTTCCACTTGGGCTTGGCGGAGTTGTTCACGTTCTGCACACCGTATTCGAACTGGTCCATGACCAGCTCCACGTCGATGTCGTAGCCCGCCTCGTCGAACGCGTCGAAGTAGGGCTGCTCGGTGCCGTTGTAGGCGGAGATCGCCGCGCCGTAGGAACTGGCGATGAGCTGGGCCTCCTCGGTGCCGAAGAACTTGATCACGTCCAGGGCGATGTCTTTGGTCTTGCCGTGGGCGGCGGTGGAGTAACACAGGCCGTTGGAGATGGTGGCCCGACCGTCGCCGCTGACGGGGTCGGGGCATTTGGGCATGGGCGCGATGTCCCACTTGCCATACATATTGGGGAAGTTGATGCACTTGTTCATCAGCTCCCAGTTGCCCTCCACGTACATGGAGCCCAGCTCGGAGAAGAACGCGGTGCCCGGGGCGGTCTCGGCGAAATACGCCTGATCGGGGCACCAGTCATAGTCCTGCATCCCCACGTAGAACTCCATGCCCTTCTTGGTGCCTGGCTGGTCGAAGCCCGCTTTGGTGTTCTCGTCGTTCAGGATGTACCCGCCGGCCTGATAGACGAAGCTCCAATAGCCCATCTGGTCGTCGTTATAGGCCATGAAGCCGTATTTGCCGGTGCTCTCGTAGATCTCGCCGGAGGCGCGGACCAGATCGTCCCAGGTCCAGTCCTCGTTCGGATAGGCCACCCCGGCCTGGTCGAACATCTCCTTGTTGTACACCAGGAAGATGTTGTCCTTGTCCTTGGGCACCCCGTACATCCGGCCGTCGGTGCCCTGGGCGTTGCCGATGGAGATGTCGGAGAAATGCTTTTCGTAATAATCCGCCTCCACGTCGTCGTAGAGATCGGTGACGTCGGCCAGCATCCCGAAGTCGGAATAGTACAGGATCTGGTTGGTGTGCATCCAGAAGATGTCCGGCATGGTATTGCTCTCAGCGGCGGCCTCCAGCTTGGTCCAGTACTCGGACCAGCTCGTGACCTGTACCTCGATCGTCACGTCAGGGTTCTTTTCCGTGTAAGCGTCGCAGATGGCCTGCATACTGTCTCGCTGCGCCACGTCCCAGATCTGGAACTTGAGATGGGTCTTACCGTCGGCCGAGCCGCACCCAGCAGTGGACAGCAGCAGCGCCGTGGCCAGCGCCGCCGCGATCGTGCGGGCGATCTTTTTCATGAACACCACTCCTCTTTTCCGTTTCTGCTGCGCTGACTGTCCCAGGCAGCGTCCGTAGTAGAATGATACCTCCACTCCCCTGGGACTGTAAATGGACGGCGATCTCCAAAATATACCCGGATGTCGTTTAAGACACTTTACATGCAAGTATACTCACATCTTGGCATGTTCTTGACTTTTTCGTCTGGATATACGAAACTAGTCAAATTATTTTGGCTATTTTGACGAGGAATGGACCTAGTTTCCATAATTTCCAACTTATGTAGATCTAAGTCCGATCCCTATATATGGTCTTATGTGCGCAAGACGGAAAAAGCGGCCCCCGGTGCTCACACCGGAGAGCCGCTCTGCATGATGTCTCCTACGATCGGCCCCGGCGGGGCCCTGTCCCCGCCGGAGCGCATGTGTCAGAACTCTGCGTTGCCCACGGTACGGGGATGCAGCTCCACGTCCCGGATGTTGGAAACGCCGGTGAGGTACATCACCATCCGCTCGAAGCCCAGGCCGAACCCGGCATGGCGGCAGGAGCCGTAGCGCCGCAGGTCCAGATACCACCAGTAGTCCTTGGGGTCCAGGCCCAGCTCCGCCATGCGCCGCTCCAGCACCTCGATGCGCTCCTCGCGCTGGGAGCCGCCGATGATCTCCCCGATGCCGGGCACCAGGCAGTCTGCGGCGGCCACGGTCTTGCCGTCGTCGTTCAGGCGCATATAGAACGCCTTGATGTCCTTGGGGTAGTCGGTGACGAACACCGGCTTCTTGAACACCTGCTCCGTGAGATACCGCTCATGCTCGGTCTGCAGGTCGCAGCCCCACTCCACCTTGTAGTCGAACTCGTCGTTGTTCTTCTTCAGGATCTCGATGGCGTCGGTATAGCTCACCCGGCCAAAATCGGAGGAGGCCACGTGCCGCAGCCGCTCCACCAGCCCCTTGTCCACGAAGGAGTTGAAGAAGGCCATCTCGTCGGGGCACTTGTCCATCACGGTGTTGATGATGTGCTTGATCATGGCCTCGGCCACGTCCATGTCGTCGGACAGGTCGGCAAAGGCCATCTCGGGCTCGATCATCCAGAACTCGGCGGCGTGGCGCTGGGTGTTGGAGTTCTCCGCCCGGAAGGTGGGGCCGAAGGTATACACGCTGCCGAACGCCATGGCGAAGTTCTCCGCGTTGAGCTGGCCGGACACCGTGAGGTTGGCCCGCTTGCCGAAGAAATCCTTCGACCAGTCCACGCTCCCGTCCTCGAGCCGGGGCGGATCGGCCACGTCCAGGGTGGTCACCTGGAACATCTCTCCAGCGCCCTCGCAGTCGCTGGCCGTGACGATCGGGGTGTGCACATAGACGAACCCGCGGTCCTGGAAGAAGCAGTGGATGGCGTGGGCCGCCACCGAACGCACCCGGAACACTGCGGAGAACAGATTGGTGCGGGGGCGCAGGTGCTGGATGGTGCGCAGATACTCCACGCTGTGGCGCTTCTTCTGGAGGGGATAGTCCGGAGAGGACGAGCCCTCCACCGCGATGGAAGCAGCCTTCACTTCCAGGGGCTGTTTGGCCTGGGGCGTGAGCACCACGGTGCCGGTGACGATCAGGGCGGCGCCCACGTTCTGTCCGGCGATCTCTTTGTAGTTGTCCAGGACGCCGGCGTCCATGACCACCTGGAGGTTCTTGAAGCAGGAGCCGTCGTTGAGTTCGATGAAGCCGAAGGTCTTCATGTCCCGGATGGTCTTGGCCCACCCCATGACGGTGACGGTCTGTCCGTCGAGGCGTCCGCCGTCGGCAAAGACGGAGGCGATGGTGATGCGATCCATATGCGTTCCCTCTATTCTAAAAATTGATGTAGGGATAGTATACCATTTTTTCAGCTTTTTGCAAGAGCCACTGGGAAATGTGGGCCCCGCACCCATGCCCCCGCATGGTTCCCAAGGACAAGGAAAGCCCCGCTTTTCGACACGATGTGCGAAAAGCGGGGCCTGTCCGAATCAGATCTGATCCTTCAACTGGAACCGGGACACCAGCTCCTGGAGCATCGCGGCCTGGCCGGACAGCTCCTCGCTGGCGGCGGCGCTGTTCTCCGCCGTCGCCACGTTGGTCTGCACCACGGTGGAAATCTGCTCGATGCCCTGGGTGATCTCCGCCGCGTTGGCGGCCTGCCGCTGCGTGTCCTCCGCGATCGCGTCGATCAGCCTGCCCATCTCGTCGGCATCGGCCACCACCGCCAGCATGGACTTGGAGGTGTCCTGGGCCGCGCGCACACCCTCTTCCATCGAGTCCACCGTCTGGCCCAGGAGGACCGTGGTCTCTTGGGCCGCCTCGGAGGACTTGCTGGCCAGGACCCGCACCTCGTCGGCCACCACCGCGAAGCCCTTGCCCGCGTCTCCGGCCCGGGCGGCCTCCACGGCCGCGTTCAGCGCCAGGATATTGGTCTGGAACGCGATGTCCTCGATGGTCTTGACGATCCGATGGATCTCCGTGGAGCGGTCGCTGATCTTTTGGATCACCTCGGTCATGTTCTGCATCTTATCGCTGCTTTCCAGCAGCCCGGTCTTGACCTGCTTGGAGATCTGGCTGGCCTCCTGGGCGCCCTGGGCGATCCGGTGGACGCTGTCGGACACCTCGCCTATATGCCCTGCCAGCGTCTCCACCTCCGCGGCCTGCTCCGTGGAGCCCTGGGACAGCTCCATCGCGCCGTTGGACACCAGCTCCGCCCCTGCCGCCACGTCCCTGGACGCGGCGTGGAGCTGGCCCACCAGACCGTTGAGCGAATAGGAGATCTCGTCCAGGGAATCCTTGATCTTGGTGAACTCCCCGGTATACTCCTGCTCCAGCGTGAACGCCAGGTTCCCCCCTGCGATCTCCCGCAGCTTTTCCGAGATCTCATCGATGTATATGACATATCCCCGCAGCCGCTGGGTCACATGGTTGAAATCGTCCGCCAGCACGCCCAGCTCATCCTTGGAATGGTATCGGATGGTCTGGTCCAGTTCGCCCTGGGCGATGCGCGTGGCCACCTGGCTCAGCTCCGCCACCGGGACGCCGATGATGCGCCGCACCTGGATGACCACCAGCAGGACGAGGGCGGCCACCGCCACCACCGCCACTCCCAGCACGATCATGGTGAGCTGGGAGAGCTCCTGGAGCACCTCTGCCCGGGACACATAGGCCACCGCGGTCCAATCGCTGCCCGGGACCCCGGCGATCTGGATATATTCGTCCTCGAACATGGACAGCCCCGTCTGCCTGCTGCGGATCTGCTGCTCGGCGTGACCATACATGCCGCCGTCCAGCTCGCTCAGCCTCTTCCCCACGATCCCCGGATCGCGGTGGCCGATG
Organism: uncultured bacterium; assembly: GCA_947643715.1. GTDB lineage: Bacteria > Bacillota > Clostridia > Oscillospirales > Oscillospiraceae > Enterenecus. Next base: position 21,350 of record CANRXB010000034.1, on the reverse strand, counting down.
ATGGTGTCCGTCCGGGTATCCACCAGGAAGATCCCGCCGGTGTCCTCGATCTGGATCTCGCTGACGATCCTGGAGATGGAGTCCAGGTACACGTCCGCCGCGGCCACGCCCCGCACGGTCCCGTCCGCCGCCCTGAGCACCCCGGAGGCGCCTACCACATAGGACTGGCTGGCCTCGTCGAGATAGGTATCGCCCAGCATGAACTCCTCAGAGTGCAGCCCGTCCTGATACCACGTCTTCCCAAGCGGATCGTAGTCCGGCCCGGGCACGAAGGAGGCGTGCTGCAAGGAGCCGTCCGTCAGCGCCACATAGATCCCCGCCGGATAGGCGTCGTTCTGCCCCTCCGTGTGCTTGATGTAGTCCCTCATCTCGGGCACGTCCATGTCCTTGTACTCGATGGTGTCCCGCTGGGTCTCCAGCATGGTCAGTGTGCTGTTCATCCACGCCCTCGTCTCCTGGAGCGTGCGCTCGGTGGTGGTCTGGAGCAGGGCCTCGCTCTTCTCCAGCAATGCGCGTGACATCTGCAAATAGACCACCAGCAGCAGCACCGCCACTGCCAGCACGGTGCTCGTCACGATCGCCACGGCCAGCTTCCCTGTGATGCCCGCCCCACGCCGTACCGGCGCATCGGGCCGGACCGTTCTTTCCTTCAGCTTCATGATGCTAACTCCCCTCCCGAATCGTTTCCCTCCCGGATCGTTCCCCGCCGCATCCGATGGCGCTCCCAGGGACATCCTGGGCTGGAAAGCAGATACAGCATACTCAAATCATATCAGGCCCAGTGGGAAAACGCAAGGATTTTGTAAAGATCTGGAACTATTTCTCAAGGCGGTGTCCGCCGTACGGCCCAGCGCCCGATTTCTTGGCCGTCCTTTTCGTGAAAAAAGCCGGCGCACATCCTGTGCACCGGCTTTTTCGGCGTCTCTTTCCTCCCCTGCCGCACCTCGAGCGCGACGCCGGAGCCATGGTCCGGCGTCAGGCTTTCCAGAGCCCGTGCAGGTTGCAGTAGGCGTAAACGGCTTCCGCCTCGTCCGCGTCGCACAGAGCGAAGCAGACCTCCGGCCTGCGCCCTGGGTTCAGCGTCTTGTACTGCGCGCCTTGCTTCGTCTGGAGGGCCACCCATTCGATGGAGTGCTCCGCCATCATCGGGTGCTCCGCCGAGCCGACGCATACGGTGACCCGGTTGCCCTCCACTCGGTACACAGGGACGTGCTTCTCGGTGGCGCCCTCCGTGGCGCCGGGGACGATCTCCTTCATCGCCTCCCCGCAGCACTTCACCGGCACCCCGGCGTCCTTGATCATAGCGATGATGTTCCCACAGTGCCCACAGCCGAAAAATCTTTGTTGCATATCGATCTGCCTCCTGATGAAATGGTCCCGCCATATGGCGGCGGGCTCGCCGCCGGCCGTCATACGCGTTGATTTGCCTAGTATGCCCCGAACGCGGCCCTATCATCCTTGCATGGCAAGATCCGCCGGCAAGACGCCGTCCCACATCAGGCTCCTGTCAACACACGATCCTCGCGCTGCTCCCGCCGGAGCGGTCCTTCTTCACCACGATCTGCCGGTCGATCCGCTCCTTGAGCCCGGCCACATGGGAAATGATCCCCACCAGCCGTTTGCCCTCCCCCAGCCGGCTGAGGGCCTGGACGGCCTTTTGCAGCGCCTCGTCGTCCAAGGACCCGAACCCCTCGTCCACGAACATGGCGTCGAGCTTCACGCCGCCTGCGGCGGACTGGATCTCGTCCGCCAGCCCCAGCGCCAACGCCAGGCAGGCCAGGAAGGACTCTCCGCCGGAGAGGGTCTCCACCCCCCGGATGGTGCCGTTGGTGTGGTCCACCACGTCCAGGTCCAGGCCGGTCTGGCTCTTCAGGCCGCCCTCGGTGCGGCGCAGCAGGTCGTACTGCCCCCCGCTCATCACGCGCAGGCGCAGGTTGGCCCGGCGCAGCACCCGGTCGAAGTAGGTGGTCTGGATATACGTCTCCAGCCGGAACCGCTCCTGCCCGGAGAGCGATCCGTTGGCCGTATCGGACAGGGCCTTGAGCCAGGTGAGCCGCGCGCTGCGCTCTTCCAACGCCGTCAGGGTCCGCACGAGCTTCTCCTTCGCGGCTTGGTTCAGGGCCATCCGGGCCTGGAGGGCGGTGCGCTCCTTCTCCAGCTCCGCCTTTTCCCGGGTGAGCGATCCCTTGCGGGCCTCCGCCCGGTCCAGGTCCACGTCCTCGCCCTCCTCCAGCAGTTTCTCATAGGTCTCCAGGGCGGTGCGCGCCGACTCCTGCCGCCGTTCCAGGACCTGCCGTTTCTCCTGTGCCCACCGGATGCGCTCGTCCAGCCTGCCCGCCTCCGCCTTGAGGGCCGCGATCTTTTTCTCCGCTTCCTCCTGGCTGGGGAAGGGGAGCGACTGCCGCAGCGTTTCGGCCTGCCGGCGTTTCTCCTCCGCCGCGGCCTGACGGCCCGCGATGTCCTGTTCCACCGCGGCCAGCCGTTCCCTTTCCTTGCCCGCCGCTTTTTCCCACAGCGGGATGGACCCGCTCAGCCGCTGCGCTCGCTCGGCCCGGGCGTGGGCGGCCGTCTCCTTTTCCCGTGCGTCCCGCACTGCGGCGTCATGCCCCGTCTCCGCCGCCCGTAGCTCCCCCGGCCCCGGCAGCGCGGCCTGGGCCAGCTCCGGGAGCAGCGCCTGGGCCTGCCGGCGCAGGTGTTCCTCCCGGGTCTCCAGCTCCCGCTTGCGCTCCCCGGCCAGACGGCTGGCGTCCGCCGCCGCCTGCCGGGCCTGCCCGGCCGACCGCTCCGCCTGCTTCCACTGCGCCTCATCGGGGGCCTGCCGGGGCATCGCGGCGGGGCGGGGATGTTCCAGCGAGCCGCACACCGGGCAAGGCGTCCCCGGGCGCAGGGCGGCGGCCAACACCCCCGCCTGGGCGTCCAGATAGGCCCGGTTGACCTGCTGCCAGGCGCTTTCCTTCAGATCTGCGGCCTGCGCCTTCGCCTGATACTCCGCCTGGGCCTTGCCATAGGCGCTCCGGACGGCTTCCAGGGCGGTCATCTCCTGCCGTAGCTGCCGGATACGCAGGGCGGTCTGTTCCAGGCCCTCCCGCTCGTGCCTGGCCCGCTCCTCCTCCAAGGCCGCGCCGTCCAGCCCCCGCAGCGCCTCCTTGTCCAGCTCGAGCTGTCCCAGGGACCGCGTCAGCGCGGCCCTTGCCCCCTCCAGCCCGGCGCGATCCGCCGCGATCTGCCGTTCTGCCCTCCCGGCCTCCTGCGTCAGCTCCCGGAGCTGCCGGTATCGCGCCAGCCGGTCCTCTAGCTGGGCCGCCTGAGCGTTGAGCACGGGGATCTCCGCCTGATGGGCCGAGGCGTCCGCAAGGTCCCCGTCCGCCGCCGCGATCTGCGGCCCCAGCTCCTCCAGGGCGAGCCGGGCCGACCGCAGCCCGTTCCGGTATCCCAGGCGGAGCTGGCCCTGCTCGATCCGGGCGATCAGCGTCTCCAGCTCGCCCTCCAGGCCGCCCTTCTTCTCCTCCAGGCGGCATCCATGCTCCTCGTCCTCCCGGATGATAGCGTCCAGCAGGGGGACGAGCCTTTCGGCGGGCAGCTCTCCCCGGCGGGCCTGCTCCACGGCCTCCCGGTGGCCGCTGTCCTCCGGGCAGCGGACGGCCGCGCCATCTCGCCGGACGTCGGCGGTCAGCCCATCGCACTCCCGCTTGAGCTCGTTGGCGTCGTCCTTCAGCCGGTCCTGGAGGGCCTGATACAGTCCGGTGTCGAATATCTGCCGGAATATCTTCACCCGCTCGTCGGTGGTCGCCTCCAGCAGCCGCCGGAACTCCCCCTGGGCGATCATGGCCACCTGGGTGAACTGGCCGCAGGTGAGGCCCAGCAGCTCCTCCACCTCCTGCGTCACCTTGGCCGCGCCGGTGACCACGCTGCCGTCCGGGCGGTGGAGTTCCCCGTCCGCCGCCTGCCGGGTCATGCCCGTGCCCCTGGCCTTGGGCCGCTCGTGCTCCGGGTTGCGGCGGACCACGTAGTCCTCCCCCCGGTAGCGGAAGGCCAGCTCCACGAAGGTGGGGACGTCCGGGGCAGCATATTTGCTGCGGAACATCTCCGGCTTCACGTTCTTGCCGCTGGCCCTTCCGAACAGGGCGAACGTGACGGCGTCGAAAATGGTGGTCTTGCCTGCGCCGGTGTCGCCGCAGATCACATACAGGCCCTCCTGGCCCAGCTCGTCCATATCCAGCTCCACCCGCCCCGCATAAGGCCCGAAGGCGGATATGGTCAATCTCGTCGGCCTCATGTCCGTCCCTCCCGCAGTGTCTCCAGCAGCTCGGCCAGATAGCGCCGCTGCTCCTCGGACAGCGGCTGCCGGTTCTGCTGCTCATAGAATCCCGCGAACAGCTCCAGCGGGTCCCGCTCCACATCGGCCTGGTCCAGCTCCGGCGCTCCGCTCCTGGTGCGGCAGTTGTCATAGTCCAGCCGCATCAGGTTCGGGTAGACCAGGCGCAGCCGGCCCAAGGCATCGTAGACGTCGTTCTCGTCGGTGAGGACCGCCCGCACGTAGTCCTCCCGCCCAACCGTATCGTACACCTGCGGGGAGCAGAGCTGCTCGAAGCTGCCCCGCAGCTCCACCATGTCCCGCCGGGGGATCAGCGGCCGCGTGCGCACCGCCAGCTCCCCTTTGGGGCCCAGTTCCGCCACGGTGACGGATTTCCGGTGCCGCACCTCGGAGAAGGAATACTTCAGCGGCGTGCCGCAGTAGCGCACCCTGTCCCCATCCACGTTCTGCGGGCCGTGGAGGTGGCCCAGCGCCACGTAGTCGAAGGGGGCGAACACAGCGGCGTCCACGTTCTCGCTGCCGCCCACGCTGAGCTCCTCGGAGTCGCACCGCTGCGCGCCGGTGACGAACTGGTGGGCCACCAGCACGTTGCGCCGGGCGGGGTCGATGGGCATGTGCCGGATGGCGCAGGCCACGGCGGCGGTGTAGCTGTCGATCTCCTCGCCGGGGAAGAAACGGCGCAGATGGACCGGCTTCAGGAAGGGCAGGAGCCAGACGTCCACCGGGCCATGGGCGTCCTCCAGCGTCACCGGCCTCACGGCGCCGTCATACACCGGGGAGACGTACACCCGGCGCTGCTCCATCAGCCGGTTGGCGAAGGCCAGCCGCTCCGGGCAGTCGTGGTTGCCGCTGACCAGCAGCACCGCCAGGGACCGCCCGGCCAGCTTGACCAGGAAATCGTCCAGCAGGGACACCGCCTCGGCGGAGGGCACGCTCTTGTCGTAGACGTCCCCGGCGATGAGCACCCCATCGGGCCGCTCGTCGTCCACGATGTCCAAGATCCGCTCCAGGATGTACGCCTGATCGTCCAGCATGGGGAACTCGTTCACGCGCTTCCCCAGGTGGAGATCGGACAGATGGATCAGCTTCATCGAAACACTCCCTTTCCAGCCGGAGCCTCCGCCCCGGCCATCCGTTCCTATCCGACATTTTACCAGAACGCCCGACGTTTTCCAATGGCCCCGTCAAAAAAAGGGCCGTGAGCTGCATAGCAGCCCACGGCCCTGTCCTCGATGGAACGCGCTACGGCCCGGCGCTGTCCCGCCGGCCGGAAAAATGGTGTATCCGGTGATACCCCAGGCTGAGGAAACGGCGGATCGTCTCGGCCTGCTCCTCGGACGGCTCCCGCACCAGCCGGCCGTCGGCGGTGAGGCAGGCCCCGCTGCCATGGATCGCCGGCAGCACCTGCCGGCAGCTCTCCACCGCCTGCATATAGGCGTCCCCCTTCCAGCCCAACTGCTCGAACAGTACGTTCATCAGGAAGCAGGGGGAGATGTCCGGCCCTTCCCCCTTCAGATCCCGGCCCAGGGCCTCTTTGGCCGCGTCGTTCGCCCAGATCAGATAGCGGGTGGACCAATAATCGTAGAAGCTCTCCTGGGTGTCCTGGCTCAGATCCACGCCCAGGGCGTCGTAGACGCTGTTTCCGTTGCCCAGCCATGGCTTGTGGTCGCCGAACACCACCAGCACGATAGGCTCGTCCACCGCTCGGAACGTGTCCACCATCTCCATCAGATACTTCTGGGTGTCCATCACCGAGCCCAGGTAGTTGGACAGGATATACCGGGACGCGTCGTCCAGGTCGTCGTTGTCGAAATAGTCCTCCACCTGGCCCCACCAGCACTCATAATCGCCGTAAGGCCCGTGCCCCTGATAGGACACGGAGAAGGAGAACAACGGCTCGTCCGCCTGGATCTGCTCCAGGATGGAGGCGGTCAGCACCGGGAAGAAGGTGTAGTCCCAGGAGGCGTCCTCACCGGCGATCGCCTCGTACCAGTTCTCCGCATAGCGATAACGGTCGAAGCCCAGGTAATCGTTGACGTTCTCCCGGTTGTAGAACCAGCCGTTGGACGGATGGTCGCCGGAGGTCTGATACCCCTGGCTCTTCAGATACCACACATAGGAGGAGGTATCGATCCGGTAGTCGTGGTCCCCGTCCCCCACCCCGGTGAGGAAGGCGCGCTCGGAATCGATGGTGCCGCCGGCGAAGATGTTGGTGAGCAGGCTGCCGGAATAGCTCTCCGCCTCCAGCGCGTGATAATCGGCGTACACGTCCCGGGTGAACCGGATCTGGTCGAAGGACGAGAAGTCCGTGAAGGACTCCAGCATGAGGCCCACGATGTTCACCTTCCGGTCCTCCGGGATGTCCTCGTCCTCATAGTCCGCCAGCCACCCGGCGGCCTCCTGCGGGTCATAGCCCTCGGGGGGCTCAGGCACGGCGTCCTTCACGCTGTGGAGGAAGGGGTAGAGCAAGCCCCGGGAGATATACTGCTGGGCGGCCACCCATTGGTTGATATGCGCTTCGTTGGCGTTGAGCTCATAGATCCGGTCGCTGCCGTACACCGGGACCAGGAGCAGGGCGCAGGCCAGCGAAACCCCGGCGGTCCACGCCCTGGCCCGCCCTCGGACCCGTCCCCGGGCGAACGAGGCCAGCAGCGCAACGCTCAGCACGGCGCACACCAGCGCCGCCACCAGCTTGTCGAAGAGGAAGAGCTGGTATTTCCCGGCCATGTCCCCCGCCTCCCCCAGCAGCAGCAGGTCTGCGGCCACCACGGGGTCGTCCCGGAAGAACAGCTTGTAGTGGTTGCCTGCGGACAGCGCCAGCACCGGCAGGGCCACGATCAGATAGGACAGCCATGCCCGGCCCGTGAGGCCATAGAGCAGCGCGATCATCACCACCACCGGCAGCAGGTTCAGCACCACCAGGCCGGGGTGGGCCAGGTAGTCCCAGAACAGCTCCCAGCCGTAATGGGCGGGGGCCATGGCCAGGCAGAGCATCCCCAGCGCCAGCGCGGTCCCCAGCATGAGCAGGGCGTTCCACAGCCAGAACACCGTCCGGCGGGGAGCCGGGAGGCCCTCCGCCGGATATGTCTGGAACAGGAAGCAGGAAAAAATGCCTTTCATCGATCTCCTTTTCAGTACGTCAGCTTTTCGTCCAGCCAGCTCTTCAGCTCGCTGATCGGTACACGGACCTGATCCATGGTGTCCCGGTCCCGGATGGTGACGGCATGGTCCGCCTCGTTCTCACCGTCGCCCACAGTGGCGAAGTCCACGGTGACACAATAGGGGGTGCCGATCTCGTCCTGGCGGCGGTAGCGCTTGCCGATGGAGCCGGTGTCGTCGAAGTCCACCATGAAATGGCGGGCCAACTCGTCCCGCAAGGCCATGGCCGGCTCCGAGAGCTTCTTGGACAGGGGGAGCACCGCGCACTTGATGGGCGCCATGGCCGGATGGAGGTGGAGCACGGTGCGCACGTCGTTCTTCTCCGCGTCGATGACCTCCTCGTCGTATGCCTCGCACAGCAGGGCCAGCACCGTCCGATCCAGTCCATAAGTGGATTCGATGATATAGGGGACATACCGCTCGCCGGTATAGGGATCGAGGTATTCCATCTTCTGGCCGCTGTACTCCTGGTGGCGGGAGAGGTCGAAGTCGGTGCGGTTGTGGGTGCCGTTGATCTCGCCCCAGCCGAAGGGGAACAGGAACTCGATGTCGCACGCGGCCTTGGCGTAGTGGGCCAGCTTCTCGTGGTCGTGGTAACGCAGATGCTCCTCCGGGATGCCCAGGGACATGAAGAACTCCTTGCCGAAGGACTTGAAATAGTCGTACAGCTCGCCGTCGTCCCCCTCCTTGCAGAAGGTCTGGAACTCCATCTGCTCGAACTCGATGGTACGGAAGGTGAAGTTCCCCGGGGTGATCTCGTTGCGGAACGCCTTGCCGATCTGGCCGATGGAGAAGGGCAGCTTGGCACGCATGGCGCGCAGCACGTTGGGATAGTTCACATACTCCCCTTGGGCGTTCTCCGGGCGCAGGTAGATCACGTTCTTGTTGTCCGCCGTGACCCCCCGGTGGGTCTCGAACATCAGGTTGAACTCCCGGATCCCGGTGAAGTTGTGCTTGCCGCAGTGGGGGCAGGGGATGGCGTGGGCCTTGATATACTCGAACATCTCCTCTTTGGTCATGCCGTCGGCATGGGCCTCGGGGTCGAAGTCGTCGATCAGGTTGTCCGCCCGGAAGCGGAGCTTGCACTCCTTGCAGTCCAGCAGCGGGTCGGAGAAGCTGGCCACATGGCCGCTGGCCTCCCATACCCGGGGGTGCATGAGGATATCGGCGTCCACCTCGAAGCTGTTGTGCCGCTCCTGGATGAACTTCTTCCGCCATGCGTCCTTCACGTTGTTCTTCAGCCGTGTCCCCAAGGGGCCGTAGTCCCAGGTGTTGGCCAGGCCGCCGTAGATCTCACTGCCTGGGAAGATGAACCCCCGGCCTTTGCACAGGGCCACGATCTTCTCCATCGTCTTTTCCGTGTCCTTCATGGTATGACGCTCCTTTTCGATGTTTTCCAGCTCAAAGCGAAACGCCCTGAGCCGTTTGGCTCAGGGCGAACAGAAGCTGTCCGCGGTCCCACCTGAATTCGCGCCCGAACGGCGCGCGCTCTGACCCGGTAACGGCGGGGGACCGCCGGGCCATTTCCTGCCCGGGCTCAGGAGGGCCTTCCCGCCGCGCCTTCGGGGGATTCCCACCGACCATCCCCTCTCTGAGACAGCGCCGCACGAAGCGCCGAAAACGCGATCCGTGTGCCGCCGCCATTGTCCCGGCTGCGAGGTACTGTTCTCCATCATCGTTGTCGCCCAACACTTTATCACCTTTTCCGCCCGGTGTCAAGGCTGCGGACGCCAGATCGTGCCCGCCATGCGGAAAATTCGCTCTGCGCTCTTGACGCGGACCGGGTCCTTATGGTAAAATAGCTGTCAGTTCGAGCCACGCTCCCGTCCGACGCCGCCGGAGCATGGCCCCGCAGATCCTCGGCCACCGCACTGCGGGCGAAGGGACGCAAAAAGGATACGGCAGGGATCCGGTCCTTATAGAAACGCTGGCATAGCTCAGTTGGTAGAGCAGCTGATTCGTAATCAGCAGGTCGGGTGTTCGAGTCACCTTGCCAGCTCCAGGCTCCTCGCTTCACGGCGAGGAGTCTTTTTATCGCCCCGGCACATCCGATGAAGGCGTGCGCCGGCAGGACGGACAGGATACGAGACGGCCGGGGAGCAGGCGAAAGCCTCGCACCCCCGGCCGTCTCTCATCCCATCGTCCTTGCGTCCCGGCGCTTCCTGCAACGGGACGCGGACAGCGGCGCCAGACCGCTGTCCGTAACGAGCCCGCCTGCCTACATCCCCGAGCCCCGGGCCTTGACCCGCAGCCGGTTCAGCGCCCTGGCCAGGGACGCCTGGGCGATCTGATACTCCTGCCGGCTCTTCTGCTGCAAGAGCGCTTCCCGGGCCTGATCGGCCTCCCGGCGCGCCCGGGCGGCGTCGATCTCCTCCGGCCGTTCGGCGGAGTCCACCAGCACCAGCACGTCGTTGGCCTCCACCTTCACCATGCCGGGGGACACCGCCGCGAGCTGGACGCTCTGGTCCGGGAGCTGGTAGCGCAGCAGCCCCGGGAGGACCGCGGCTATCATGCTGCTGTGATGGGCCAGGATGCCCAGCTCGCCGTCGCTGGTGGAGATGGTCAGGCTGAGGCAAGGCCCTTCATAAAGGCTCCTGTCCGCCGCAAGGATATGCACCTGGAAGGTGTCCATCAAGCCATGCCTCCCTCCAGCTTCCTGGCCTTCTCCACCACGTCCCGCCAAGCGCCCACGTTGTAGAACGCCGCCTCCGGGTATTGGTCCAGCTCGCCGTCCACGATGGCGGCGAAGCTCTCCAGGGTGTCCTTCAGCGGCACGTAGACCCCCGGGATGCCGGTGAATTTCTCCGCCACATGGGTGGGCTGGGCCAGGAACCGCTGGAGCCGCCGGGCCCGGGCCACGACACTCCGGTCCTCGTCGCTCAGCTCGTCCATGCCCAGGATGGCGATGATGTCCTGCAGCTCCCGGTATTTTTCCAAGATCTCCTGCACCTTCCGGGCCACCCTGTAGTGCTCCGCCCCCACGATGTCCGCCTCCAGGATGCGGGAAGAGGACTCCAGCGGATCCACCGCCGGATAGATGCCCTGCTCGGAGATCTTACGGCTGAGCACGGTGGTAGCGTCCAGATGGGCGAAGGTGGTGGCGGTGGCCGGGTCGGTGAGGTCGTCGGCGGGGACGTACACCGCCTGCACCGAGGTCACCGAGCCGTCTTTGGTAGAGGTGATACGCTCCTGGAGCTCCCCCATCTCGTTGGCCAAGGTGGGCTGGTAGCCCACGGCGGAGGGCATACGGCCCAGCAGGGTGGAGACCTCGCTGCCCGCCTGGACGAAACGGAAGATGTTGTCGATGAACAGCAGCACGTCCTTGTGCTCCTTGTCCCGGAAGTGCTCCGCCATGGTCAGGCCCGACAGGGCCACCCGCATACGCACGCCGGGGGACTCGTTCATCTGGCCAAAGACCAGCGCCGTCTTGGAGGACACGCCGCTCTCCCGCATCTCCCGCCAGAGGTCGTTGCCCTCCCGGCTGCGCTCGCCCACGCCGGTGAAGATGGAATACCCGCCGTGCTCCATGGCCACGTTGTGGATCAGCTCCTGGATGAGCACCGTCTTGCCCACGCCTGCGCCGCCGAACAGGCCCACCTTCCCCCCCTTGGGGTACGGTTCCAGCAGGTCGATGACCTTGATGCCCGTCTCCAGGATCTCCACGGCCGGGCTCTGCTCCTCGAAGGAGGGCGGCTGGCGATAGATCGAGCGCACCGGCGTGTCCTCCGGGAGCGGACCGCCCGCGTCGATGGGCTGGCCCAGGACGTTGAACATGCGCCCCAGGGTGCTGTGTCCCACCGGCACCTGGATGGTGTGCCCCGGCACGTCCACCGCCAGCCCCCGGGCGAGTCCCTCGCTGGGGGAGAGCATGATGCAGCGCACCGTTTTCCCGTTCAGATGCTGTGCCACTTCCATCACCCGGTGGACGCCGTTCTTCTCCACGGTCAGTTCTTCCCGCAGACGGGGCAGATCGCCATGGACGATCTCCACGTCCACCACGGGTCCCGATATCTGTACGATGATCCCACGTTCCAAAACCATCATCCTTCTTTCCTGTGCTTTTGCCGCTGGGCCCTGGCGCCGGCGGACACCTCGGTGATCTCCTGGGTGATGGCCGCCTGGCGCACCCGGTTGTATTGCAGGGACAGCTCCCCCAGCAGCTTCTCCGCGTTCTGGTCCGCGCTGTCCATGGCCGTCATGCGGGCCTGCTGCTCGCAGCAGAAGCTGTCGATGAGGGCGCTGTAGATGAAGCCGGACACATAGCTCGGCATCATGCTGTCGAGCACCGCCTGCACATCGGGGAAGAACTCGAACACCGACGCCGACGGCCGCTCGGTGTGGACCGGATCGGCGAAATAGGTCCGGTGGAAGGGCAGCACCCGGGTGCAGCGGGCCTCATACGACATGGCCCCGCCCATGTCGGTGTATACTACGAAGATCTTGTCCAGCTCCCTGCGGTGGAACCGGTCCAGCAGCAGGGCGCTGATCTCCCGGGCCCGGGCCATGGTGGGGTTCTGCGCAGTGTAGAGGAAGCTGTGCTCGATGGGGATGCCGTGGGAGGCGAAGAAACGCCGCCCATACTCCCCCACCACGAACAGCTTGGTGTCCGGGTTCTGGTCCAGCAGCTCCAGGGCCTGCTTGATGGCGTTCTGGTTATAGGCTCCCGCCAGCCCCTTGTCGGCTGTGATGACCAGGCAGCCATAGGTCCCTTCCTGATCGGCGCTCCCCCCCACGGGATAGAAATAGCGGCTGTCCACCGTCTTGACGGTGCGGAAGATGCGCTTGATCTCCCCCCGCAGGGCCTCGAAGTAGGGACGGGTGTTGTCCAGCTCCTGCCGGGCCCGCTGGAGCTTGGTGGAGGCGATCAGGTACATGGCGTTGGTGATCTTCTTCGTCTCCTGGACGCTTTTGATGTGGGTCTTGATCTCCTTCGTCCCCGCCATGTCAGTCCCCCTGTCCCTTCCGGCCCTGGAACTGCTCCAGGAAGCGGCGGGCCAGCGCCACGATCTCCTCCCGGTCCTCCGGGGAGAGCAGGCCGGTCATGTCGATGCGCCGGCACAGGTCCTGGGCCTCCTCCTCCGCGCAGGCCAGCAGCCCGGCGCGGAAGGCGTCGATCTGGGCCAAGGGCACGTCCTGCATCACGTGGGCCAGGGCGGCCGTCAGGGCGATGACCTGCTGGTGCTGGGAGAACGGGGCGTACTGGGGCTGGCGCAGCAGGCGCATGAGCCCCTGGCCGTAGGCGAGCTGGCGTTTGGTGGCGTCGTCCAGATCGCTGGAGAACTGGGTGAACACCTCCATCTCCCGGTACTGGGCCAGCTCCAGCCGGATGGCCCCGGCGGCGGACCGCATGGCCTTCGTCTGAGCGTCGCCCCCCACCCGGGAAACGGACAGGCCCACGTTGACGGCGGGCCGCTGCCCGGCGAAAAACAGATCGCTCTCCAAAAAGATCTGGCCGTCAGTGATCGAGATGATGTTGGTGGGGATATAGGCGGACACGTCGCCGGCCTGGGTCTCCACGATGGGCAGGGCGGTCATGCTCCCGCCGCCCAGCTCGTCGGACAGGTGGGCGGAGCGCTCCAGCAGCCTGGAGTGGAGATAGAACACGTCCCCGGGATATGCCTCGCGGCCGGGGGAGCGCTCCAGCAGCAGGCTCAAGGCCCGGTAGGCGATGGCGTGCTTGGACAGGTCGTCGTAAACGATGAGCACGTCCCGGCCCTGGTGCATGAAATGCTCCCCCAGGGCGCACCCGGCATAGGGGGCGATATACTGCAACGCGGCGGACGCTCCGGCGGGGGCAGTGACGATGATGGTATACTCCATGGCTCCCCGGCGGGCCAGGTTCTCCGTGAGCTGCGCCACCGAGCTGGTCTTTTGCCCGATGGCCACGTAGATGCACACCACGTCCTTGCCTTTCTGGTTGAGGATGGTGTCCACGGCCACGGCGGTCTTGCCGGTCTGCCGGTCGCCGATGATGAGCTCACGCTGGCCCCGGCCGATGGGGAACATGGAGTCGATGGCCAGCAGCCCGGTCTCCATGGGCGCGTTCACCGGCTGGCGGTCCAGGATGCCGGGGGCGGGGGCCTCCATGGGGCGGAACGCCTCCGGCTGGATGGGGCCCTTGCCGTCCACAGGCACGCCCAGGGCGTCCACCACGCGGCCCAGATACGCCTCGCCCACCGGCATACCGGCGGTCTTGAGGGTGCGGCGGACCATGCTGCCCGCGCTGACCTCCTCGCTGTCCCCGAACAGGATACAGCTCAGCTCCTTGGGGCGCAGGTCCTGCACCATCCCCTTCACGCCGGAGGAGAACACCAGGATCTCCCCGTACTGGGCGTGGGCCAGCCCGCCCACGGTGGCGATGTCGCTGTCCACCGTGAGCACCTCGCCGATCTCCTCCGGCGTGGGGGCGGGCTCCCAGCGTTCGACGGCCTGGCGCATGAGGGGCAGGATGTCGTTCTCTCCCGGCTCGAGCTGGCGCAGGTAGTCCTGGAACTGGCGCACCCGCCCGTCCAGGGTCCAATCGTACACGTCCGAGCCCACCTGGAGGCGGAAGCCGTCCTGGAGGGCCTCGTCATGCTCCCAACGCAGGGGCACCTTGCGCTTATAGGTGTGGGCGAGGAACTGCTCGAAGCGCTGGAGCTGTCCGGCCGTTGGCTCTTCCGCGCTGCGCAGCTCTGCCGACAGACGGCTCCTAGCGGCCCTCATGCTGCCCGCCTCCCTCCGTCAAGTCCAGGAAGCGATCGAAGAGATCGGCTCCCGGCTGGGCGGCCAGCTTCTTCGCCGCCTTCGCGGCCAGCTCCCGCATCTCCCGCTGGGACTCCCGCAGGGCGCGCTCCCGGCTCTGCTCCGCTTCCGTCCGGGCTTTGGCCAGGATATGCTGGGCCTGGGCCTCCGCCTGGTCGAGCTGTTCCTGGGCGGCCTGCTGGGCGGTCTGCTGGGCCTTCGCCCGGGCCTGACGGATCTCCTCGTCCGCCCCGTCCAGCTTGGCCTGACACTGGGCCTTGAACTGCTCAGCCTGGGCCAGCTTCTCCGCGGCCTGGGCGTCCAGGTCCTTGTAGTGGGCCTCCCGCTTTTCCATGAACTGCTTCACCGGCTTATAGAGCAGGAGATACAGCCCCCCGATGAGGATCGCAAGGTTCATCCAATGCAGCAGGATCTGCTGCGGATCGATATTCAGAGGCATCTCGAAGTCCTCCCCCGGGTCACAGCACGAAGATGATCAGGATGACCACCAACAGAGCGTAGATGATAGCTGTCTCGATGAACACCAGGCCCAGCATCATCATGGTGCGGATCTTGCCCTCCGCCTCCGGCTGGCGGGAGATGCTCTCGGTGGACTTGCCGGTGGCCAGGCCCATGCCCACCGCGCCGCCCGCAGCGGCCAAGCCGATGGCGATGCCCGCGGCGACGGCCTTCAGGCCGATGGTGGAGCCCTCCTCCTCTTGGGTCTGAGCGGCCGGCTGGCCGTCCTCAGGAGCGGCCGCGGCGAAGGCGGGAGCGGCCAAGGACAGCATGAGCACCATCGCTCCGGCCAGGACAAGGATCTTCTTCAGCAATTCGTTCATGATAAGCGACCTCCATTATCGAGTGATCAGGCATTCTCCGCCTGAGGCAGTTCTTTTTTGTGCTTTTTGCGCGGCTCGTGGGACTGCTCGGACACCTCGCCGTAATATAGGGCGGTGAGCATGGTGAGCACATAGGTCTGGATCAGGGCGTGGAGCAGGGTGAACATCACTCCGACCACCACCGGCAGCACGAAGCTCAGCGCCACGAAGTAGTAGACCAGCTCCGTGACCAGCAGGCCGCTGAGCAGCGCGCCGAACAGACGGAAGCTCATGGAGATGGGCAGGGAGAACTCCTTGAGCGTCTTGCCCACGCCGCCCAGGCCGTTGGAGGCCACGCCGCCGGAGAGGATCACCAGATAGGACAGGGTGCCTAGGGCGATGGCCGCGTTCACGTCGGACAAAGGCGCCGGCAGGGTGACTGGATGGCCGTGGACGGTGATGGCCTGGATGCCCAGCAGCTCGAACAGGGTCCCCACGAAGACGTAGGACCCGACCGAGAAGAGGTAGAGCCCCAAAAAGCGGTTGCGATGGGGGCTGTTGCTCTTGGCCATGCCGTCGAACAGCCCCACCGCCTCCTCCAGCAAGAGCTGGAGCTTCCCCGGCACATACTGGAACCGCGGGATGGCGAATATGCGGATGCAGGCTGCGGCCAGGAGCAGGATGGCCGTGACCGTGAACGCGGAGATCGTCCCCGGGTTCACCGCCCTCAGGCCGAAGAGGCCGATCTGGTTGACACTGTGGAGCACCGCGTCCCGCATCGCCTCCTGCACGCTCTCCGTCCGGCCGGAGGTGCCGACCAGCAGCGACGCGATGAGCAGCAGCAACACGGCCAACAGCCAGATCCACAGAGCCTTTTTGTGTTGCTTCATCAAAGCATTCCTTCTTTCGCACAAAGGTGCGCTGTCCCCCAGCAGGCGGCAGCGCACCTATTATACACCTGCTGCCTTTCCCTGTCTACCGGCATTTGGGCCAAGAGGGGATCGAAGCCGGCGCCGGATCGTGGGCATGTCACGTGCCCGTCCCATCGGTCACGATCATGTTGGGCCAGCGCTCCTCGATCCGCTCGTCGTCATACCGCCGGTCCAGGAACTCCTCGAAGGCGTTGGCCGGCTCCGGCTGGAAGCTGCGGGCGCTGTAGCGGAACATGGCCGCGCTGGTCAGTACGGTGTTGCAGGCCATGACGAACACCACCAGCCAGGTGGCCACCTTGCCTGCCAGGGGCGGCAGCTCCTCGATGCCCTTGGACATGGGCGGGTAGATGATCTTCACCCACACCACCGCCAGCACGCCCCAGAAGAAACAGAACAGCACGTTGGTGCGCCCGCCGATGTTCAGCAGCATATCGCTGTAGTCCCAGAACACCGTGCCGAACACCAGCTCGGTGAACACGCTGCACATATACTCATAAGTACCGCCGATGATGAAGCCGCCCAGGAACACATGGCGGTCGTTCTTCTCGGCCAGCCGCTGGAGGGTGACGGTGAGCACCACCGCCCCCAGCCCCCACACGAAGCTGAACGGCCCATACAGCACGCTGGAGCGGTTCATCCACTCCCCGTCCACCAGGCCGCACCAGAGGGTCTCGATGATGTCCCCCAGCAGGGCGGAGATCAGGAACACCCACACCAGCTTGTCCCAGCACAGGCCCTTGGCGAAGGTATAGTCCCCCTGCCCATCGCCCCCCGCCTCCCGGAGCCCGGGATACGCCTTGTGGAGCCTGCGCCAGATGGCGTCGGACAGCTTCGCCGCCAGCTTCCCCTGGCCGCTGTCCTTCTGCCGCTGCTCATAGCGTCCCGCGTCCCCGGTGCGCACGGCATAGAACACGGCGGAAAAGTCCAGTCCGATGGCGGCCAGCGTCAAGAGCACGACGATCTGCGCGATCGACTCGGGCACCAACAGGACCCCGGCCATCAGGATCGGGTGGACGACGATATAGGTCCCGTAGTACGCCCCGGCCACCAGGAGCGAGTCCAGCAGCCCCTTCCCGGTGCCGGAGAGCAGGCGGTTGCGTTCCTTCTCCCACTGGATCTTGGGGCCCACCCGGCGGAAGAAATGGTCGGCTATGTTCTCCACCACGGCGGCCACGATCATGACGGCCAGGAAGGAGAGGATCGGATGGCCCCCCAACGTGGGCAGGACCAGGATGATCAGGTCGAAGGTGACGCCGTATGACAGCATCAGCGGGAGGGAGAGGATACCGCGGTTGCAGAACTGCCGCCTGGTGACGGCGTAATATCCCGCCTCCACCACCCATCCCAGGAAAGAATAGATCAGCAGATACAGGCCCAGGTCATACCATTCGTACATCGAGCGTCACAGCCTTTCTATCTCACGCGGCCCAGGGTCAGTTCGCCCGTTGGACAGGGCCGCTTCCCACGCGTCCTGCCGGAAGCCCACCAGCACGAGATCCTCTCCCACCAGGATCGGACGCTTGACCAGCATCCCGTCCGACGCCAGGAGCGAGAGCTGCTCCGCCTCGCTCATGGCAGGCAGCTTGTCCTTCAGCCCCAGCTCTTTGTAGAGCCTGCCGCTGGTGTTGAAGAACCGCTTCAGCGGCAGGCCGCTGAGCCGGCGCCACCGCTCCAGCTCGTCGATCGTGGGCCTGTCCTCCTTGATGTCCCTGGCGTCGAAGGCGGCGCCGCTCGCCTCCAGCCACTTCCTGGCCTTCTGGCAGGTAGAGCATTTTGGATACGCTATGAAAAGCATGATCATTCCTCCATATCAGGTCGTCCCAGCCCGGCTGGTCCGAGATAGCACCACCATACCATATCCGTGCCCAAAAGGCAATGTTTGGTTTTCAGCCGCGCGTCCCCAAAAGCGCCGCCGCTCCGCTCATCGTCCGGGCCGCCCATCCTGCCGGATCGTGGAAGGCATGGAAGATATACGCCATCAGATCCGATGTTGAAGATATCCCCATTTCGGGCTATACTAATGGCGTGAACGATCCGACCATCGCAGGGAAAGGAGGCGACGCCATGCCAGGACGCGATCGGGGAAGATATTGGTCCGCGTCCCTGCTGAAGCGGCGGGGATGGACCAACGAGCTGATCCGCGAGCTGCTCCCCAAGCCGCGTCAGCTCCCGGGCGACGGGTGCACCGTCCGCGTCTGGGACAAGCAGGACGTGCGTTCGGCAGAGGACGATCCCCGGTTCTCCCGGCGCAGCAAGTGCGGGAGGTCCGCCCGCGACCCGTCCGCAGCCAAGCGTGCCTGCGCCGTTTTGAGCCGGTCATGGGCCGGGGCGAAGCCGGACGGCTCTGTCCCTTGGCTCTTGGCCGGGCATTATCACAGCGCGATCCTCGCCCGCATGTCCGCCGCCGCAGAGGACCGGGAGCCGCGCACCTCCCAGGCCACGGCCTGGCTGGGCGAGTTCCTCGCCCTGGAGCGGCGGTGCGACAGCCGCCGCCTGCCGGAGCTGCTGAAGAACTTCATCCGGGCGGGGGGCTGGCTGGGCAGGGACCCCGGCCATCCCCTGGCCGGTCAGGTCGCCGCCCGCTATCCCCAGGTGCTGTTCCACGCCGCCAGGCAGGCCGCTGCGGACCTCGCCGCGGCGCAGCCCGAGGCCGAGCTGGAGCGTATGCTCCAGACGAAGGGCTTCCCCGCGGCCCAGCTCCTCACCGGAGGGCTGGGCACGGTGTGGTCGGTGTGGTACGTGCCCCAGGCCATCCGGACCAGCCTTTCCCTGCTGATCGCCCTGAACCCCAAGGACGAATACCCGGAGGCCAGGGCCATGCGCCGCCATTTCGTCCTGCACCTGGGCGGCACCAACACCGGCAAGACCTATGCCGGCTTCCAGCGCCTGATCCGCGCCGGAACGGGGGTCTATCTCGCGCCGCTGCGCCTGCTGGCCCTGGAGGCCCAGGAGACGCTGCTGGACGCCGGCGTGGATTGCAGCCTCTCCACCGGAGAGGAGGAGGATCTCCGGGAAGGCGACACCCACCTGGCCGCTACGGCGGAGAAGCTGGAGCTCAAGCGGCGTTGGGACGTGGCAGTGATCGACGAGTGCCAAATGATCGCCGACCGGCAGCGGGGCTACGCCTGGACCCGGGCGATCCTGGGCGTCCTGGCCCCGGAGGTCCACCTGTGCGCCGCGCCGGAGGCGAAGGAACTCCTCATCCGCTTGGTGGAGAGCTGCGGCGACAGCTACGAGGTGGAGGTACACCGGCGGACCACGCCGCTGATCTGCATGTCCCACCCTGTGGATCCTCAGCGGGTGCAGCCTGGGGACGCCCTGATCACCTTTTCCAAGCTCGGCGTGCTCAGCGTGGCGGAGGACCTGCGCCAAAGTGGGAAAGAACCGGCCATCATCTATGGGGCACTGCCCTACTCCACCCGCCGGAAGCAGATGGAGGGCTTCCTCGCGGGAGAGATGGAGTATATCGTATCCACCGACGCCATCGGGATGGGTCTGAACCTCCCCATCCGGCGGGTCATATTCATGGAGTCGGAAAAGTTCGACGGGGTGGAGCGTCGTGTGCTGAAACCGGAGGAGATCCGTCAGATCGCCGGGCGGGCCGGTCGGTTCGGGATGTACGACAAGGGCTATGTGGGAGCCACCCAGGACCTGGCCACCATCCGGGCCGGGCTGGAGGCCGTGGTCCCACCGCTGGAACATGCGGTGGTAGGGTTCTCCGAGCTGGTTCTCCAGGTCGGGTTCGACCTGCTGGAAGTGCTCACCCAGTGGGACCGGATGCCCACCGTAGAGCCCTACCGCAAGCTGGACATCTCCCGCTATATCACCATCATCACCAAGATGCGGGAGATGGGGGCCGTCCTCACCAAAGAGCAGGAGCTGCGGGCGGCCAACATCCCCTTCGACGAGACCGACGAAGCCCTGCGGGAGCTGTTCTTCCAGTTCCTCCACCGCTGGCAGCGGGGAGAGCCCATCGAGCAGCCCGGGATCCCGGAGGAGGGCTCCACCCTACCGGCCCTGGAGCTATATTACCGAAAGCTGGACCTCTATTTCTCCTTCGCCAAGGCGTTCGGCTGTCCGGTAGACGAGGACAAGCTCTATGACAGCCGGGAGCAGGTGGCCGAGGAGATCAACGAGATCCTGCTCCACCGGCTGCGCAACAACATCCGGTTCTGCGACCGCTGCGGGAAGGCGCTCCCCCTGCACCACCGGGGCAAGCTGTGCGACTCCTGCTACCGGAAGGGACGCAGGCCCGCAGCGCGCTGAGCCCTGCGGCCATCTGCCTCCGCTCACTTCCCGGAGGGGCGGAGGCACAGACGTCCCCCCATGCCCCAGCGACGGTATGGGATACTTTGTAAGATCCTTCCTCCCCCTCATATCGGCCCCCCACTGCGCATATACATCTGCCTGTGACGAGAACCGCAGTGGGGAGTGTTGTCAGTGAAGGGTAACATGGAAGAACGCGCCCAGGAACTGGCGCTTTACATCATTGAGAATAAGACCACCGTCCGTGCCGCCGCCGCCCGGTTCGGCATCAGCAAATCCACCGTACATAAGGATCTGGCCGAACGTCTGCCCGCTATCAATCGCGGGCTGTATCAGCAGGTGAAGGAGATCCTCAACGAGAACAAAGCGGAACGCCATATACGTGGCGGTATCGCTACTAGAAAAAAATACAAAGGGGAATGATCCCGCCGAGCGTGAGAGCCGGATCCTCTGGACGAGGATCCGGCTCTCATACGTTTTTGCGCAAAGCGGAAGGGCCCGGCCATATGGCCGGGCCCTTTTCGATCCGTCTGTCGTTCGTTCTCAGCCCACGATATCGCGGTACAGGAAGGTCACGACCTGGCAGCGCTCACAGGCGCTGTTGGGGCTGAACGCGGTGGAGCTGGTGCCATTGGTCACGCCCTTGGACACGGCCCAAGCCACGGCCTTGGCGTAGTACGCACGGCTGCTCACATCGCCGAAGCTGCTGTTGCCGGCGGCGGGAGCGCCCTCATAGCGGTACAGGAAGGTCACCGCCTGAGCGCGGTCCACGGGCTGGTTCACGCCGAAGCGGTTGCGCTCGACGCCGTTGGTGATGCCCTTGGACACGGCCCACATCACCGCGTCATAGTAGTAGGCGCTGGGGCTCACGTCCACGAAGGGATTGGTCACGTTGCCGACCTTGGGGCTGCCGGCAGCACGCCACAGGAAGGTCACCATGTCCTGACGGTTGCAGGTGTCATAGGAACCGAAGGTGTAGGTGTCCTTGCCGTTGGTGATGCCGCGGCTCACGGCCCAACCCACTGCGGAGGAGTAGTACTCAGTGGACCACACGTCCTCGAAGGTGGTGCCGTTGTTCACGTCGAAGGTGGGCGTGACGGTCACGTTGGTCGCGCCGGTGGGCACGGTGAAGGT
>CANRXB010000033.1 GCA_947643715.1 uncultured bacterium | reverse complement strand
CCCCAGGAAAGCGTGGAGGAAACCGTTTCTCAGCGGATGGAAGTGGACAAGCTGCATCAGGCAATCGCTCAACTGCCTGAAAAGCAGCGCCGCCGCTTGGTGCTGTACTATTTTGGGGAGTTTACATACGAGCAGATTGCAGATATGGAAGGATGCAAACACCCCACTGTGATGAAGTCGATTTCCTCAGCATCGAAGAAACTCAAAAAATATCTGTCCGGGGAGGTTACAATTTAGCATTTGAAGTGAGAAGCAGGTGGAGGGCGATGGAAAGTCCTTCACCTGTTCCTCGTTTATGCGGCGAATAGGTTTGATCTTTGAAAACTTCATACCCATTCATCAAGCACGATCCCATCGCCGCAAGCCACTTTTGCCGCCGCGCCAGGATGTGCCGGACAGGACAACGGGATGCCACAGTATCATTTCGTCCACGGTCTGCCGTCCAGCACGGAGCGAGTACCAGCGGCCATGAAATACCGGGCGGCTCCCGGTACGGCCACGACCGGCAATAGGGCCAACGATACTCCTGTTCAGTCACAGTCCGAGCGTGAAAGTGTTTCCAGCACTATGCCGTCGCAGGCAATGAGAGCAGCCGCATGAGAACCATGCGGGGGTGAAATTCCCGTGGAGCTGGTTGCCGCCAGCCGTTTGATGACTTCCCACAGCGGGCCGGGGTGTCGCGGACAAATAGGCTTGCTTTCATATAGGCCGGACAGCGGGACAGGTTTATGGAAACGGGAGCGTTTATGCTCCGCCAACCTTGATATGTCATGCTGTCCGGCCCCTACATAGGCGGCGCAGGCCGTCTAATTTTTATAGGAGGTCAAACACCATGAGCAGGACATATTTACGCGGCGACCTGTACTACGCCGACCTGGGCCACGGGATCGGCTCGGAGCAGAAAGGCACCCGGCCCATCGTTATCATTCAGAACAACATGGGCAACAAGCACAGCCCCACCGTCATTATCGCCGCCATCACCAGCAAGGCCAACATCAAGGCCAAACTGCCCACCCACTACTACCTGGACGCTGGGAACGGGCTGACCCAGCCCTCCCTTGTCTTGTTGGAGCAAATTCGCACCGTGGACAAGCGGCGGCTGTCCGGCTACATCGGCAGGCTGGACGAGAAACATATCCGGGGCATCAACCACGCCCTGGCGGTCAGCATCGGCCTGATCGAACCCGTACCCCCGAAACTGACGCTCTGCTTATGCGGCGCTTGTGCTGACGCTTTTCGCGGCACAGGCGCTTTTGCTTTGCGGGAGGCCGCGCCGGGACAGGCTGAAAAGGAAGTCTGCGCTTATTGCAAAGAGCGGGCAGGAACTCTATATGATGTGCAGCCCCGATTGGAACGGAGAAACGTATGAGCTTTGGAGAGGTATATGATCGGGTGCTAAAGGAATATCCAGATATATTAACGGTGGAAGAAATGAGCAGCGCCCTGGGAATCAGTACAAAAACCGGGTATCAATTACTCCGGGAAGATAAAATAGACCATCTAAAAGTCGGTAGGTCTTATCGTATTCCGAAAGCCCATTTATTGGCCTATTTGCGGTTAGATGTGAAAACAGCACCTCACCCTTGATTTTGCACATTGGACTTAACTGTTTTACATCAGTACAATGTAGATAGTCAACAGCAGAAGTCAAAAGGTGCTACACAAAGGAGGTCAAATTTATATGGTAGCAGGACATCTGCAAGAAAAGAAAGGCTATTTTTATATAGTCTTGAGTTACCCGGATGTTTCCGGGAAAAGAAAGACAAAGTGGATACCCACCAGCCTCCCCGTAAAAGGCAACAAGAAAAAAGCGGAAAAACTGTTAATGGAAGCACGTCGGGAATTTGAGCCGGAGTGTAAGCCGATCCAGGACGATGTGCTGTTCTCTGACTTCATGCTCCAATGGCTTGAAATTGTAAAACCGACAATTGCCATTACAACCTATTCCTCGTACTCCAACATGGTCAAAAGCATCATCGTCCCATACTTCGAGGAACGCGGCATTATGCTAAAGCAACTCCGGCCTACCGACATTCAGGTTTTTTATATGGAACAGCTCAAGCGTGTAAAGGCCAACTCGGTGATCCATTACCATGCCAACATCCACAAAGCATTGAAATACGCAGTGAAAATTGACCTGCTGGACAGCAACCCCGCAGATAAGGTTGAGCGCCCCAAAAAGAACCCCTTTATGGGAAGTTTCTATGACAGCGATGAGGTGGAAAAACTCTTTGAAGCGGCCAAGGGAACCGTGCTTGAAATTCCAGTATTCCTCGGTGCCTTTTATGGCTTGCGCTAGAGTGAGGTGTTAGGGCTGAAATGGAACGCAATCGACTTTCAAAGTAACACGATCACCGTCAAGCACACAGTCACATCCTGCAATCTCGACGGCAAGCATATCCAGGTGGCACAGGATACCACGAAAGCAAAATCCAGCTTACGAGTATTGCCGCTGGTTCCCGCCTTCCGGGAAAAGCTGTTAGAGTTGAGGGATTATCAGAAAGAGTGCAAGCGTCTATGCGGGAAGTGCTATAACAAGCAATACCAGGAATACATCTGCGTAGATGAAATGGGAAAACTGATTTCTCCCCACTATCTGACATCCGCCATAACTGCGCCTCGCTCCTGCTGGCGAACGGCGTTCCCATGAAGCAGATTCAGGAATGGCTGGGGCATAGTGATTTTTCGACCACTGCTAACGTCTACGCACATCTGGACTACAATTCCAAGTTATCCTCCACTGATGCCATGGTAAATGGATCGAGCGGTGCTTTGCAGGACATCAAATAGTCGCGTCGGCGTATCGTGAACTACAGAACCAATACGCCGCTACATAGTGGGTTCGAATCACAGCTTTCATAGACGTTTTAGGAGAGAACTACGCCATTTCAGGAGAGAACTGGCGGTCAAATTGAGGAAGGTCAGGCAAAAAAGAAAAGCCTACAAACGGCGCAAACCCGCTTGTAGACTGATCTTTTTGGCGCAGCGGGAGGGATTCGAACCCTCGTGGGATTGCTCCCAAACTGATTTCGAGTCAGCCCCGTTATGACCACTTCGATACCGCTGCATGGTGTATTCCCAACGGTTTGCCCGCCCACCGCAGCGGCCGGGCCCCGTGTAGAAATCGTAAAAACGCAGAAGATCCGCAGACATGGGATCGTTGGAAAGCATATATGCTCCCTGAGACCTAGTGAGACCACCAATCCGCTCTGACTAGTGTGCATCTTGCCTGCACGACATCAAAACGACCAGAATCATGTCATCTTTTATATGACGTCTCCCAAAAAACCTCCTTGCTTAAGATACCCCATTTCATCTCAAATGTCAAGAGTATGTTGTCTCGATATCTTCCCTCAACAAGAGCATACAAAAGCATAATGATCAAATGGGCTGTCAACCTTACGCAAAACACTGCTTCCACCAAAAATGGAGCGGTGTTTTTGCATAGCTTCTGGACATCATGACCAGAAGTGACCCACCCATTTCCCCTGTTTCGTCCACGGCGGCTCTGCTGGATGTATCCCCGATCGCCGCGCCACCCACAGCACAGCCTGGGCAGCCCGTCAAGGATAAACCGCAGGGCGGCGGTGTTCTGCACCCTTGACAGACTATCACGGCTACGCTGCCTCCTAAGGCGCGACGGGGGATATGTCCTCTCCCGACTTGTTTTTCCAGACATATCGGCGCGATCGGCCTATTCTTCCGCCCTCTGAGGACGTTCTCTGTGACCGGACTGGAATGAGAGGGCAGATTATCGACTATCTCGTCGGCATCTGGAAGCCCGCCAGCGCTTTATTGAGGTAGTCGTTGAACGGCTTCATCAGCCGGAACAGCTCGGCCGCTTTCGCAAGGAACGCTTCCGCATCGACAAATCCTGCATCCTTGATCGGATACTCTAGATACCAGCTTTTGAACTTGAGGAACTCGGCCTGCGGGTGTTCCTTTGCGTATCCGGCGGGCACGTTCTTCAGGGCCGTCCCCTGTACAGAAAAATGCTCCCGGAAGTCCGGCGCATAGACGATCTGTTCCCATTCCTCGCCGTTCTGAGCGATATAGTCCCGGACCATGGCCGTCGCGTCCTTGAACATATCCGCGAACAGCCCGCCGCCGAGGAAAGACTGATCGCCCGGTTTGACCATGATATAATAGCCCACAGGAACAGGCAGCTTGCCCATCGAGGAGATATGGGCACGGAACGCGGGATTATAGGGGGATTTGTCGTGGCTGAAGCGTGTGTCCCGCACCAGCTTGAACGTCAGCTCCTTGGGGAGATGCCCAAGGACGCTGCTGTCAAATTCCCCGATCCTGCACATCAAAGCTTGGATCAGCTCCTCAAACTGTGCATTGGCCGCTTTGTTCTCCGCCTTGTGGGCGTGATACCACTCCCGGTCATTATTGGCGCTCAGATCGGCCAGATAGTCCAGCATCGACTGTGTGTTCATTCGTCATACCTCCTCAAATACCTGCAACTGTGGAAAACGCCGCCCCGTTCAGAAAGTCCTGGATGGATTTTTTGATCTGTTCCGGGGACTGATATGTCTGACAGAAGGCGAACTGCTGGGAATATTCGTCGATCTCTTCCATGGCCGCCTTTACCTCCGCCACGCCTTCGATGGGCTTGGCGCTGGCAAAGTCCAGATGCTGTGGTGAGATGCGGCGGTTTTGGATGGCGTAGTCCACGCGATCGACGCACCGGCAGCTCCCCTCGCCATATTCGCCGCAGTATTCCGAGAGGAATCCCGCTACTTTCTTTCGCACCCGGGACAAGCGCTGACGGTAGGCTTCCGGAGAGATGCCCAGGATATCTCCCGCGATCCGGCTGTCCACCTTGAACATGGTGCCCAAAATGAAGACGCACCGGCTGTCAGGATCGAGGCACTGGAGCAGGACATTGGTGCAGGAGTATTTCAGCTCCTCCGCCAAAATGGACCGTTCCACATCCTGCGTCAAGTCCGGCACATCGTCGATCTTCCCGTTCACGATATCATCCCCATAGAACTCAAAGCTGAGCGGATACTTCGCGAACACATGCTTTTTGTAATTTTTCAGATGGTTGACGGCGATGCTGAACACCCAGGTGGAAAAGGAGCTTTCCTGCTTGAATGAGGACAGATGTGTGATGACCTTCAGCAAAATGTCCTGCGAAGCGTCCTCCGCGTCTGGAAAAGTCCCAAGCATCCGCAGCGACAGGTTGAACACCAGGTCCTGTATGCTGAGAACGACCGTCTCCAGCGCCTGTTTGTCCCCGGCGGTGGCTTGCTCGATCAAAACCAGCAGCTCTTTGTTCGTTATGTTATCCATGACATGACCTCCTATATTCCATTAGACAACCAAGATGCGGGCGTGTGACAAGGAAACTGAAAAAATTTGACGAATGGAGGGGCTGCAAGATGTACATGAGTATTGTATCATAGATCCCCCGATACACAAGGTCAGAGGCGTCGGACCGGAAGGATCGGAAAAGGCAGGTCGGCTCAGATCATCTATTGGGCACAAAACCGGAAAGGCGGTCTCCGCCATCGGCCAATACCGCCATATGACGCCCGTCCCGGCGATGATACAGCACTTTACTACATGTTGCAAAAGCTGGGTGCGGTCCCACCGAGCCAAAACGCCATGAGTATCCTGAAAGAACCAAAGAACTGGCGACCAAAATGTACTACGGGGGAGTCAGCGGCCGCGGCAGATCATAGTCATGTTGTGAGCCGTGATAAGACCTCCAGGACGATCCAGCGGATGGTCGATGCTGCTCCTGAGGCAGAGCATCATTGCACAGATGGGT
Organism: uncultured bacterium; assembly: GCA_947643715.1. Classification (GTDB taxonomy): domain Bacteria; phylum Bacillota; class Clostridia; order Oscillospirales; family Oscillospiraceae; genus Enterenecus. Next base: position 20,997 of record CANRXB010000033.1, on the reverse strand, counting down.
ACTCTGGATATGTGGATGTGGTCGATCCAGGAAGGTATATTTATAACATTCACAATAAAAATGACACTTTCACAGTGGAAGGTGTCAATGCTGCTCCGTGCCATCATATCCCTGCACTGGCACGGAGCAGTAGGTGTTTTCCTCGAAAGCTAGAAAACCTCCAAGCTGTCTTAGCTGTTTTCGTACGGGCCTATGATCGCTTCGGACTCCAAACGCACCTCTATCGTTCCAGACATCCAGGTACCTCTGTCCCCTTTTCTGTTTTTGACTTCCTTTGACTCTGCTTTTGGACGCTCCCCCGACAGAAACTCCTTCTTGACAAAGAAGGGAAGAGAATGTATAATACGAATCAAAGTGTTCAAAGACAGCAGGTGCGAGAGCATAAGTCCTGCCGAGAATGCAGCCGATACGCTGAGTTTGCGCTGTTTTCGTGTGGACACGAAAGCGGCGTTTTCTTTTTCCTTCGGGTGGAGAAAAGCCGCCATCCAATCATTTCGGAGGTGAATCCAAACAATGCCTAACGCAAAGGTTCTCAGTGAGAAGCAGGCCGTCGTAGCGGCCTTGGCCGATACCCTCAAGTCCGCCAGCTCCGGTGTCCTGGTGGATTATAAGGGCATCACCGTGGCCGAGGACACCTCTCTGCGCCACGAACTGCGCGAGAATGGCGTGGAGTATGCCGTGGTGAAGAACACCCTGCTCCGCCGCGCTCTGGACAGCCTGGACATGGGCGACTTGGACGAGGTGCTCAACGGCACCACTTCTCTGGCCGTCTCCAAGGAAGACCCCATCGCGCCCATGCGGATCGTCAACAAGTATGCCAAGCAACTGGGCGACCGCTTCAACATCAAGGCCGGCTTCATGGACGGCAAGGTGCTCCCCCTGGACGACGTGTACGCCCTGGCGGAGCTGCCCTCTAAGGATGCCCTGCTGGGTCAGGTCCTGGGCATGATGCTCGCGCCCATCACCAGCCTGGCCATCGTCATCAAGGCGATCGCCGAGAAGGACGGCCAGCCTGCTGGCGAAGCCCCCGCCGAGGAGGCCCCCGCCGCCGAGTGAGCGGCAGCGTCCCGGATGGGGCGCGACATATGACTTTTTGACATTTGAAAATTAGGAGGAATCTCATCATGGCTAGCGAGAAGATCACTGCTCTGATCGAAGAAGTCAAAGCTCTCACTGTTCTGGAGTTGAACGACCTTGTCAAGGCGCTGGAGGAAGAGTTCGGCGTCTCCGCCGCCGCTATGGCTGCTCCCGCCGCCGGCCCCGCCGCCGCCGCTGTGGAAGAGAAGACCGAGTTCGACGTGGTCCTGGCCGGCTTCGATGCCGCCGCCAAGATCAAGGTCATCAAGGTGGTCCGCGAGATCACCGGCCTGGGCTTGGCCGAGGCCAAGGCCGCTGTCGAGGGCGCGCCCAAGACCCTGAAGGAAGCCGTGTCCAAGGACGAGGCCGAGGAGCTGAAGAAGAAGCTCGAGGAGGCCGGCGGCAAGGTAGAGCTGAAGTGATCGACGCTCTCTTTGTTCCCGTCTCCGGCGATCCACGTATGATATCAGCCAAATAATGACTCGAAAAGAGCCAGTGGAATTTATTCCACTGGCTCTTTTTTTTGTTTGGAGCCCCTCAGCCAGCCCCCGCCGCCCCGAGGCCTAAGACCGCGAGCAGCAGCACCACGATCGCCGGGATCAGCCGCTTGGGCGCGCCGTTGCCCGACCGGCTTGTCTATCCGCTTTGGCCTGGGCCTTTTCCTTTGCCAAGCTTCCTCCGCTTGCCGCTTGGCCCCTCTGTCTTGACGTCGGTCCTCCGGGCTGCCATTGACCGGGGCGTTCGATGGACGTCCGTTTCTGAGATCGGGACTGGCGCGGGGCTGAGGATGCACCGGGAGGCTGGAGAGATCTGCCCCAGTCTCCCGGTGTCCATACGTTCAGCCCTTCTGCCTTCAGGTCAGGGCTGGGCCTCGCGCCGGGGGAGGCTGTCCATGTCCACCTCGTGGGAGGCTCCGCCGTCCAAGGGGTAGGCAGTGCCCTCGAACACCAGCGCCTCCAGCCGAGACAGGTCCTGGATGGAATCAAAGACCCAGAGCGCCTCATATCGGGTTTGAAGATCCCCCTCCCGGCCTTCGCCATGCGACGAGCGGGGGTGCAGCCCCACCTGGCCGGCGGTGCTTGTGGAGCCATCCTTCCAGAGGAAATGGAACTCAGGCAGGTAATTCAGGCCACTTTCCGGCGGCATGAGGAACAGCATACGCAGGGACAGGGGGGACAGCTCTACCTGCTGGAGATGGACGGGCAGGGTGGGCGGATGACGGTCCGGGCGGTCGAGGACGCCGTGCGCTTTGTAGGCGGCGGCGCCGTCTGCGTCGATCTCCAGGACATAGGTCTCGGCCCGCCGGCTTACCGTGAACTCCACCCGGCAGTCCCCGCCGGGGCAGGTCCCGTCCTTGCACGGCCCTCCCCTGGGGTCGAATACATGAAGGGCATAGCGGCCATCCTCCGTCAGGGCGGTGATGAAGTCCACGCCCCGGGACCAGGTCTCCCCGTCATAGGGCCCGTAGTGGCCTGTGCTGGGGTCGATACACATTGTTTCAGAGAGATGCTCCAGATAGAAGGCCGGGGTGACGGTTTCGCTCTGATCCAGGTAGATTTGGGCCCAGCGGGTCTTGGCCTGGATGGCGGCGGTGAAGTAGACGATGTTCTCATCCGCCAGGGAGCTGGTAAGGGTGACGGTGAACAGATCGTTGCTCACGGCCACGGGCTGGACCTCCACCAGCCCTTCCGCGCCGGGGGCGTTGTCCCCCTTGCCGTAGAAGACCGACAGGGCGTTGAATGCCGGCAGGGGGAGCGCCCCCGCCGCCACGGCGGTGCCGGTAAGGAGGGCCAGGGCGGCGGCGCACACTGCCGCCAGCCGCAGCGCCCGCCAGGGGTGGATGGCCCGGGGCTTTTGGTCCAGAGTGGCGTCCACCCGGCGGCGGACGGCCAGCGGGGTAGGCTGGGGGCAGGGCCCGCCCTCCGGCGAGACCTGATCCCACAGGGACCGCAGACGGGTCTTCATATCGTTTCCGCTCCTTTCAGTGCGGCTTTGAGGGCTTTTCGGCCCCGGAACAGCCGCTGCTTGGCGGCGGTCTGGCTCAGGCCCAGCTCCGCCGCGATGGTTTTCAGCTTGTCCCCCTCGTAGTAGTAGCGCAAGAACAGGGTGCGGTCAGGTTCGCCCAAGGCGTCCACCGCCGCCCAGAGGCGGGCGGACTGCTCCCGCTGCTGGGCCAGCTCCTCCGGGCCGGGGGAAGGGTCCTGGGCGCTGTCCGGGATAGGGGAGGAGGGGCGGGCGCGGCGGAGCCAGTCGGTGGCCTTGTTCCGGGCCACCGCCGCCAGCCAGGGGCGAAGGCCCTGCTCCGGGTCCAGCCCCGGGGCGTTGGTCCACAGGGCCACGAACACGTCGGCGCACAGCTCCTCCACGTCCTCCCGGCAGGCGCGGCCCGCCAGCGTATGCAGGATGACCGTGCTGACGTAAGGGGTGAACCGCTCCACCGCCGCGTCCAGGGCGCCCCTGCTTCCTCTGTTCAGTTTTTTTACCAGCGCGCGCTCGTCCATGGGAGACCTCCAAAGCTCTGTGAGGTGGGTTCCATTATGATATACGTTGCGGCGCGGGAAAGGTTACGGGAAAAGTCGGATCTTTTGCGGAGGGGCGGCAAGATCTCCTTGACGGTCCCAGGTCGGGACACTATCTCAAAGCCGAGTCCCTGGGGAAGCTCCGTGGGAAGAGGGAATCGGCGATAGGTCTTGGGAAGGGTATGGTGCGGCTGCGCTGGCCGCCGTGGCGGCAGTTGGAGCCACCCTGGTCTATTTGGACCGTCTGGAGGCTGTGCGGCCCCGTGGAGACACGTGCGTCAGGCGTATCGGTGCCCTCTCGTGAGGATGACCTCGCCCTTCGCGCCGTCGAGGTCCATGACGATCTCACCGGCCTCGGGGACGTAGATATGGCCGGACATGGGATCCTTGATGCTGACGATGGGGGCGGTGAGAGTGGCCTCCACGTCGGAACGCTCAAAGGCGAGGTCGGCATCCACCATTTCGCAGTCGATCAGCTTCAGGTCCTTGCAATAGCACAGGGGCTGCGTCCCGACGATCTTGCAGTTCTCAAAGGTGATATGTTCGCTGTACCACGCCAGGTACTCCCCTTTGACCACACTGTCGCGCACGATGATGTTCTTCCCGTGCCAGAAAGCGTCCTTGGTGTCGAACACGCAGTTTTCAAAAACGGAATCGGTGATGTACTGGAAGGAATATTTCCCCTTCATGTGGACGTCCCGGAAGGTGAGATGGTCGGAGCGCATCATAAAATATTCGCTCTCGACGTCGCAGTCCTCCATGACAGCGCCCCGCACCGACCAACCGAATTCGGCGGAACGGATGTCACAGCCCCGCAGCTTGACGTCGGCGCACTCCCGCAGCGCCTTGATGCCGTGGAGCTTGGTATCATTGATCTCCACCTGCTGGGAGTACCAAAGAGCCGCCCGGCACAGTTCGGTCATCTCGGAGTGTTCGATCTTCAGCCCCGTGTCGTGCCAAAACGGATAGCGCAGGTTGAAAAAGCAGCGGTCCACCGCGAGGTCCCGGCCCTCCTTGAAGGCGCTCTCGCCGTCGGCGGGGCCGTCAAAGGCACAGTCCTGGACCAAAATATCTCGAGACCCGTAAAGGGCCCGCTCTTCATCGAAGGTCTTGTTCTGGACGATCGTCATGGCGATGTCCTCCTTTTTTGTGTTATGCTCGATCTGCTTGCTTCCTTTTGACAGGCGATGGAGCGCGTCCTCCCAAGGCATGGGGGCATCCCACAGGCCCACGCCGTCCCGTTCCGTGTCGATCATACCGCATGGGAGGACAAATATCAAATGCCTATATCGAATGGAAGGTCATAGTTGACAGGCATGGATGGGAAATGGTATGATCTCGCTATGGATGACAGGGGGGATATGATGGATATCCGGGTCTTGCGCTATTTTTTGGCCGTTGCCAGCGAGGAGAGCATCTCCAGGGCGGCGCAGGCGCTCCATCTCTCCCAGCCCACCCTGTCCCGGCAGCTCAGCGACCTGGAGGCGGAGATCGGGAAACGGCTCTTTGTCCGGGGCAGCCGCCGGATCGTCCTGACCGAGCATGGCGTCCTCCTGCGCAAACGGGCCGCTGAGATCTTGGACCTGATGGAAAAGACCACCAACGAACTCACCGCCAGCGAGGAGACCGTCTCCGGCGATATCTACATCGGCGCGGGCGAGACGCAGGGGGTGCATTTCCTCACCCGTGCCGCCCGGCGGCTCCAGGAACAGTATCCGCTGGTCCACTTCCACATCGCCAGCGGCGACACCGTGGACGTGACGGAGGCGCTGGACAAGGGTCTCATCGACTTTGGGCTGCTGTTCTATCGCATCGACGAAAAAAAGTACAGCTCCATCCCCTTGCCCACCTATGACACCTGGGGCATCATCATGCGCCGGGACGATCCCCTGGCCGGAAAGGACTATGTGACGGCGGAGGATATGGCAGGTGAGCCGCTGATCGTCAGCCGGGGCTCTCCCGAGCTGGGGGCTGTGTCAGGGCAGGTCATCTCCAAAAACGTGGTGGCGACCTACAGCCTGGCCTACAACGGCTCGCTGATGGTGGCGGACGGGCTGGGCTATATGCTGTGCCTGGACAAGATCCTCAACGTCACGGGAGACAGCCCTTTGTGCTTCCGGCCCATCATGCCGCTCGCGAAAGCGACCATGAGCGTGGTGTGGAAACGATATCAGGTGTTCTCCAAAGCCTCCGAGAGATTTTTGGAGGTGCTGCGCCAGACGCTGGCCGAGTCGGAGCAGGGCTGAGCACGCCCCGCCCGTGGACAGCATCCCGGAGCCGGAGGGTGTCTGGAAGCCAATCGGATGGGAAAGCGGGCCCTGCCCCCGGATCTGGGGGCGGGGCCCGTCTGCACTGTCCCGCCGCGCCCCCAAGCGGGACGTTTCGGGCAAGATGGCACCGCGGGGCGGCCGGACGGACATCGCGTCCCCCGCCGGCATATGCTGTCGTGTAGGACATCGATTTTTGAGGAGAATGCCATATGGATCGATCGTTATCTTGCAGCCGTTCTCTGGCCCAGCTCCGTTCGCTCCTGCACAGCCGGCCGCAGGCTGTGGCCAGCGTCGCGGGCAGTAAGAGCTATCCTGGGATATCGGGCACGGTGCGGCTCTACCAAACCAAGGAAGGGGTGATCGTCCTGTCTGAGATCGGCGGTCTGCCCCGATCGGACGCTTCATGTGAAGGGCAGGTCTTTGGGTTCCATATCCACGAGGGGACCGATTGCGGCGGCGATATGGACGATCCGTTTGCGGACGCCATGTCGCATTACGACCCGGGCAAGTGCGGGCATCCACACCACGCCGGAGACCTGCCGCCTCTGTTCGGGAACGGCGGGCGTGCGCTCTCGCTGTGTTTGACCGACCGTTTTTCGGTCGATGAGGTGATCGGAAGGGCCGTCATCATCCACGACCACCCGGATGATTTCAAGACCCAGCCGTCCGGCGATTCCGGCAAAAAGATCGCCTGTGGGATCTTCCGGAGGATAACGGACTTTTGCTTGTGAATCGTCTGTCTGCGATCGGGAGCCAGGGCGCTTTTGCCGGCTGGGAGCGTCGCCATAATCGGACACAGCGATAAGGAAGAGGACAAGAGGCAGTGGGGATCCACTGCCTCTTGTCCTTTATGGTCTTGGAACTCGAGCGGATGAGGGGACACCTCAGCCGACGCCCCCACAGATCTGAGACATCCGGACCGGGTCCTTCGTCACGATCCGCGCACCGTTCACTTCTGGTCGTACTGCTTCACCTCTACGCTTTCCTTCTCGAAGTCGATGAAGATCTGATAGGCGTAGTTGTCCTCGCTGGTGTCCCAGATCTCCACGAACTTCGGGGTCACCTCGATGATGATCTCCGTGTCCTCGTGGGAGTATTTGTTATAGCTTCCCCAGAGGTGCTTCTTGTAGAGCTCCTCGAACCTGCGCCCGGGCTCCTCCACCACGAGTCCCTTGTTCGCGGCCAGGCCCTCGATCTGCACGCCGCTCCAGCACAGGGCCACGCGGGGATTCTGATAGAGCTGCTGGGTCTTGCGGAAATGTTTGTCCGTTTTGAACCATACTTTGTTGTCGTAAAACAGACAGCTCACGTTGCGGACCATCACATAGTCGTCCACCGAGCTGGCCAAGGCCATGATCTTGGACGCTCCCAGCTTGTCGAACATGAGCTCCACTGCCTGCTGGAAGGTCAGGTCCTTATCCGTGCTGTATCTCATTGTCGGTTCCTCCTTGTTCCTGGATGAGTTTTTTGATGGGGACGCTGAGTTTTTTATAGGTCAGCAGCGCGATCAGAGAGACGATCGACCGGGACAGCAGATTGAACGGGACGATGGAGAACGCGATCATGGTCGGGATGTTCGTGATCCAGGGGTTGACAGCGGTGCACATCGAGATGATCCCTTCCCAGTCCATCCCATAGAGTTCGATGTAAATGGGGAACGTCACATAGATGTTGGCGAAGATGGATACCACCACACAGATCGACGTGCCCAGGACGAGGCCGATGGCGGCGCCCTTTTTTGTCCTGTGCCTGCGGTAATACAGCAGGGCGGGCAGGACGTAGGCAAGGCTCAGGATGAAATTGAGCACCTCGCCGGTGAGCAGGGAGCTGCTGCCCTTGAAGAGCAGCTTGAGGACGATCTTGACGACGATGATCTCGATGGCTCCCGCCGGCCCTAAAATGAAACCGCCGATGAGTTCGGGCAGGGCGGACAGGTCGAACTCTGCGAAGGGAGAGAGTACGGGCACAGAGAAGCTGAAATACATCAGCACGAAGGCCACTGCGCCGCACAGTGCCGCCATCGTCAGGCGGCGGAGCTTTTGCTTTTCCATAGATGAGACCCCCAAATACGAAATGCGCCTCTTTCAAGGCTCGAAACCACCTGGATCCTCTGACTTCTCCCAGGTGAACGGCCAACAAAGAGGCGCACGCCCAAAGGCGTGCGAACTTGTCGCACTCATCTTCTCCCATCCAGACTATACTGTTGGTCCCGGAGTCCCACCGGGTCAGCGGCCGCTCGAACGCGGCCGGTCGCGGACTATACCGCCAGTAGGGGAATCGCACCCCACCCTGAAGACAAAGTATTCGGTTGTTCCTTGGGCATATTATAGGATACCGCGCCGCAGATGTCAAGCCCGATCGTTGCTTTTTGGCAGATGGGAAGAAGGGAACGCCGCTGGGGGAACGATGGGGAGGAGGACTCCCACGCCGCCGGATCCCAGCAGCCAAAGAGGAATGACCAAAAAATAGACACGATGCCCGCCGTGATGGGATCTTGGGCATGGCGGGCGTTCTGCTCATTGCGCGAAAGGGGAAACTATCCTAAGATGGACCCATCAAACACAGGACCGCACCGGTCCCGGAAAGGATGTCATCCATGTACTATTCCAGTGGTAACTATGAAGCCTTCGCCCGTCCTCTGAAGCCCGATGGTGTGGATCGCAAGTCGGCCTATATCATCGGCACCGGCCTTGCCGCCCTCACCGCCGCCTGCTATCTGGTCCGGGACGGCCAGATGGAGGGCAGCCGCATCCACATCTTCGAGAAGGACGCCATCCCCGGCGGCGCCTGCGACGGCTGGAGGTTCGAGAACGTAGGCTACGTCATGCGGGGCGGCCGGGAGATGGACAACCACTTCGAGGTCATGTGGGACCTGTTCCACTCCATCCCCTCCATCGAGACCGAGGGCGTCAGCGTGTTGGACGAGTACTATTGGCTCAACAAGGCCGATCCCAACTACTCCCTGTGCCGGGCCACCGTCGATCGGGGCCGGGACGCCCACACCGACGGCAAGTTCGACGTGTCCGACAAGGGGGCGATGGAGATCATGAAGCTGTTCTTCACGCCCGACGAAGACCTCTACGACAAGCGCATCACCGACTACTTCGACGAGGAGGTGCTCGACTCCAACTTCTGGCTCTACTGGCGCACCATGTTCGCCTTCGAGAACTGGCATTCCGCCCTGGAGATGAAGCGGTATATCAAGCGCTTCATCCACCATATCGGCGGCCTGCCCGACTTCAAGGCCCTGCGGTTCACCCGCTACAACCAGTACGAATCCATGATCCTGCCCATGGTCAAGTACCTGGAAGCCCACGGTGTCCAGTTCCACTATGGCACCAAGGTGGTCAACGTGGAGTTCGACTGCAAGCCGGAGCGGAAGCTGGCCCGCCGCATCGAGCTGCTGCGGGAGAGCGGCCAAGAGTTCGTGGATCTCACCGAGGACGATCTGGTGTTCATCACCAACGGCGGCTGCGTAGAGAACTCCACCATGGGCTCCCAGAACGAGCCCGCCCCCTATGTCACCGAGATCAAACCCGGCGGCGGCTGGGACATGTGGCGGAAGATCGCCGCCCAGGACCCCGCCTTCGGCGATCCGGAGAAGTTCTGCTACGACCCGGAGCAGACCAACTGGATGAGCGCCACCGTGGAGACCCTGGACCAGCGGATCGTCCCCTATATCACCGACATCTGCAAGCGCGACCCCTTCACGGGCGGCGTGGTCACCGGCGGCATCGTGACGGTGAAGGATTCCTCCTGGCTGCTGAGCTGGACCATCAACCGTCAGCCCCAGTTCCGGGAGCAGCCGAAGGACCACTGCCTGGTGTGGGTGTACGCCCTGTTCAGCGACAAGCCCGGCGACTATGTCAAGAAGCCCATGCGGGAGTGCACCGGTAAGGAGATCTGCATGGAGTGGCTGTACCACCTGGGCGTGCCCGAGGGGCAGATCGAGGAGCTGGCGGAGTCCTCCGCCAACACCGTGCCCGTGATGATGCCCTATATCGACGCCTTCTTCATGCCCCGCAACGACACCGACCGGCCCAAGGTGGTGCCTGACGGCGCGGTGAACTTCGCCTTCGTTGGCCAGTTTGCCGAGACCGCCCGGGACACCATCTTCACCACCGAATACTCCATGCGCACCGGCATGGAGGCGGTCTACACCCTGCTGGACGTAGACCGGGGCGTGCCCGAGGTCTGGGGCAGCACCTACGACGTGCGCGACCTGCTGGACGCTACCGTGAAGCTCCGGGACGGGAAAAAGATCACGGAGATGGATCTGGGTCTGAAGGAGAAGCTGGTGCTCCATGAGGCGCTGAAAAAGATCGCGGGCACGGACATCGAGAAGCTGTTGCAACGATATCACGTCATCTGATCCCTACCGCAAAGCTCTGGACCAAAGCGACCCTGTCCGATCTGGACCGGTCTGTGAGACCGGTCGGATCGGGCGGGGTCGCCGTTTGTGTCCCTGTGCCGGTCCGCCTGGCCCGTACCCCGCCGTCCAGGACCTCTGTTTCGATATGCCTTTCGGCTATGATGACCCATAGGAAGGAAGTATTTTACGATCGGGCCATTTGGGGCTAGAATGATGTCGTCCCACAGATCGAACAAGGAGTGAACGACATATGAAAAGATCGACGCGCCTCACGGCCGCCCTGCTGTCGCTGATCGTGGTCCTGTCCCTCACGGCCTGCGCAGCGCGGGAGGGCGGGGAGGCCCCCGCCGCCCCTACCCTGCTCGCTCGAGCCCCTGCCGGCATCTCCGCCCCTGCCGGCGGCTTTTCCGATGTGGACGCCGGGGCGTGGTACGCCGATGCGGTGGACTACGTCCAGTCCCATGGGCTGATGGACGGCGTGGGAGAGGGCCGTTTCGACCCGGACGGCTCCCTCACCCGGGCCATGCTGGTCACGGTGCTGTGGCGGCAGGCGGGAGAGCCGGTGGTGAACTATCTGATGCGGTTCTCCGACGTACCCGGTGGCCGGTGGTACACCGAGGCGGTGCGCTGGGCGGCCAGTGAGCAGTTGGTGGGCGGCTATGGCGACGGCCGCTTCGGCACGGACGATCCCGTCACCCAGGAGCATTTGGGCCTGATCTTCCAGCGGTATACCGAGCAGCCCGTGACCGATGGCATCCCCGGCTATGACGGCAGCGCCCAGCCCGCCACCCGGGCCCAGGCCGCCGCCGCGGTGCGCAACTATGCCCAACTCCCCCAGCAGCCCGCTGGGCGGGGCAGGACGCTGGTGGCCTACTTCTCCGCCACCAACAACACCAGGAACGTTGCCGGGCACATCGCTGACATCCTGGGCGCGGAGGTGTACGAGATCGTGCCGGAGACCCCCTATACCTCCGCCGACCTGGACTATAACGACGGTCACAGCCGGGCCAACCGAGAGCAGAACGACCCCGCCGCCCGCCCCGCCATCGACGGTTCGGTGGAGGACATGGCCCGGTACGATGTGGTGTTCCTGGGCTGGCCCATCTGGCACGGGCAGGCCCCGAAGATCGTCAGCACCTTTCTGGAAGCCTACGACCTGAGCGGTAAGACCATCGTGCCCTTCTGTACCTCGGGCAGCAGCCCGATGGGCTCCAGCGCCGCCAGTCTCCATCCCTTGGTCCCTGGGGCCGAGTGGCTGGACGGCCAACGGTTCAGCGGGAGCGTCTCCCGCGATACCGTGGAGGAGTGGGTGAACGGGTTGGACCTGCCCATAAGCGAGGGGACCGGTACTTTGGAAGGAGAGGATGAGATGCTGAAGATCGCCGTCAACGGGACCGTTCTCACCGCCACGCTGGCGGACAACTCCTCCGCCCAGGCTTTGAAGGAGCTGCTGGCGGAGGGCCCGATCGACATCCAGATGCAGGACTACGGCCATTTTGAGAAGGTGGGGCCCTTGGGCCGGAGCCTGCCCACCAACAACGAGCCGATCGACACCCAGGCCGGGGATCTCATCCTCTATCAAGGCGATCGGTTCGTCATCTACTATGACGCCAACTCCTGGGACCTCACCCGGCTGGGCAGGATTGATGATGTGACCGCCCAGGAGCTGCGGGAGATCTTAGGCAGCGCAGACGTGAGCGTGACCCTTTCCATGGGATGAAGACGTTCGACCTGGACGGATTTTCCCGTGTGACACGAAGGTCTCGATACCTTTCGCCGAGAGCCGTTCGGTTTCGTGTCCATGATGAGAAAAGCTGCGGGAAGGAGCTCCTTCCCGCAGTTTTTGTGTCCAAACCCTATGGCCCAGGCAGACCTTGCCCGTTGGGGAGCGGCCCGGATTGGCTGGGAGATATCGACGAGATCCTGGCGAAAGATTGGGGGAGTGTCCAAGCTAAAGCTATTGACTCTGCTTTTGGACACTCCCCGGACGCGATTCCCTCTTGCTATCCGACCGCACATCCGATATAATGGTCAGGAACATACCGCATCGGTGAGGGGAGGGACTGTTGATGGCCAGGTTCGGATTCATCCATGACAAGCTGGACATCAAGCTGTTGGTGCTCTATATCATGGACCATATCGCCGCCCCCATCGATTTCGCCACCCTCACCGATCTGGCCATGTGCGACAGCGGCGTGGATTACTTCCAGTTCGCCGAAGCAGTGGCCGAGCTGATGAGCAGCGGCCACCTGGAGCAGCAAGGGGAGCTCTATACCGCCACCGAAAAGGGCCGCCGGACCTGCGCCGCAGGGGAGAGCAGTCTTTCCCCCGTCATCCGGCAGCGGTGCGACCAGCGGCTGGACCCTCTGAACCGGGCCATGAAGCGAAATGCTCAGGTGCGGGCGGAGGTGGCGCAGCGGCCTGCGGGCTTCGAGGTGCATCTGTCCTTGGACGACGACAAGGACAGCCTGTTCTCGCTGACCCTGATCGCCCCTACTCAGGAGGACGCCCAGAGGATGGCAGATCGGTTCCGGGAGCACCCGGATCGAGTGTACAACGGGCTGCTGGGGGTCCTGCTCGCAAATGACGACGGGAGTGAACGCCATTGACCATCCTGGGTTTTTCGATCTCTGATCTGTTCCTTTATTTCATCCTCTACTCCTTCATGGGCTGGCTCATGGAGACCTGCTATTGCTCCATCATGGAGCACCGCCTGGTCGCCCGGGGGTTCCTGTATGGGCCGATCTGCCCCATCTACGGCGGCGGAGTGGTGCTGATGCTCTTGTTCTTCACGCCCTTGAAACGCAACCTGGTGCTGTTCTACATCGTGGCCGTGGTGGTGATGACCTCCTGGGAGTATCTCGTGGGCTTGGTGTTGGAGATCACCACCCACGTGAAGTATTGGGACTATTCTCAGTACCGGTTCAATCTCAAAGGCCGGGTCTGCCTGTGGGTGGCGTTGGTATGGGGCGTGCTGTCCTATATCGTGATCTTCTTCATCCATCCGCCCATCCAGTCCCTGATAGCCGAGCTGCCCATGTGGCTCGAATTCATGCTGTGCGGCGCTTTCCTGGCGCTGCTGGCCGTGGACGCCACCTTCACGATCCGCCACCTGGCGCTCATGTCCAAGCTGGTGGTGGGCGTCACCAGGCTCGGTCAGGAGCTCCAGCTCCAGGTGGCGCTTGGCAAAGCGGAATTGGGCGACAAGCTGGAGGACGGCGCCGCCTCCCTGCGTCAGCGGTACAGCGATCAGATCGCTCAACTGGAGCAGTACAGCCGCCGCTTCCGCCACGTCTATGGCACGTTGAAGGTGAGCCACAAGTACTCCGTCAGCCATGAGGACATCCTGGCCGCCGCCGAGCTGGCCAAGGAGGAGCTGCTCCGGCGCAAGGACGCGCTGAAGTCTTTATACGCCTCCAAGCGCTGAAACAGATCTCGATGAGAACGCCGCAGGACTCGATAGGGTCCCGCGGCGTTTTTCTCAGGAGGGGGTCCGTCAAGGGGGATCCCTCCCCCAAAAGGATCTTTTGCAGGGTATTCGCCTTATCCCTTGATCCGGTCCCACACAAGTCTATCTCAAGTGCGCCCTGGCTTTGCTAGGGCGCACTTTTTACATCGATCTTACAATACTCGCCTTTTGATTTTTACACGGCAGCAGTATCCTTTTCTCGTACCCCAAAATCGAAAGGAGAAGTTTGAACATGAAAAGGCTCGCAGCTCTTATACTGACGGCTGCACTGGCCCTGTCGGTCATGACCGGATGCGCTCAGAAAACGTCCGGCGCCGTCGCCACGGACGGCTCCACCTCTATGGAGAAGGTGATCGGCGCATTGGGCGAGGCGTTCGAGGCACACGACTCCAGTGTCACTTTCACCTACAACCCCACCGGCTCCGGTTCCGGTATCCAGGCGGTTTTGGAGGGGCGCTGCGACATCGGCCTCAGCAGCCGGCACCTGAAAGCAGAGGAATCCGCCCAGGGCCTGACCGGGACCGTGCTGGCCTATGACGGCATCGCGGTGATCGTCGGCCCGGACAACCCCGTTTCGGATCTTGACGTGGATACCATCGCTAAGATCTTTACCGGAGAGATCGCCAACTGGAAGGATGTAGGCGGACACGATGCTGAGATCGTTCTGATCGGCCGGGAGGCGGGCAGCGGCACCAGGAATGGCTTTGAATCCATCACCGGTACTGAGGGTTCCTGTCAGTACCGCCAGGAACTGACCTCCACCGGCGATGTGATCACCGCCGTGTCCCAAAACCCGGACGCCATCGGTTATGCCTCCCTTGCCTCTGTCAAAGATACGGTCCGTGCCGTCACGGTAGGCGGCGTAGCACCCTCCGAGGACACGGTGAAGGACGGCAGCTATGCGATCCAGCGTCCCTTCATTCTGGTCACGAAAGCGGACGCCCCCCTTTCCGAAGCGGCGCAGAAGTTTTTCGACTTCGTTACCTCTCCGGATGCCGCGGAGCTGATCTCCAACGCGGGCGCTGTGGCAGCAGGATGAATATGGGTCATAAAAGACGACTGGCGGAAAACGCCGTCCACGGGATATTCCTGATGCTTGGGCTGGTCACGGTAGGCTGCGTACTGCTGATCACCGTATATCTGGTGGCCTCCGGCATCCCCGCCATCCGGCAGATCGGGCTCGTGCCCTTTCTGCTGGGCGACACCTGGGGATCCACCGCCGCTCAGCCCTCATACGGCATCCTCCCGTTCATCCTCACAAGCATTTATGGCACGGCCGGGGCCATCCTGCTCGGTGTTCCCGTTGGATCTTTCGCGGCGGTCTATTTGGCAAAGTTGGCTCCGGCTCAAGTGAGATCCGTCGTCGAGGCCGCTGTCAGTCTCCTGGCGGGCATTCCATCGGTGGTGTACGGCCTGGTGGGGATGCTGGTGCTTGTGCCGGGCATCCGGACGCTGTTCCATGTGCCGGACGGGGCCAGCCTGCTGGCGGCGATCATCGTCCTGGCGATCATGATCCTGCCCTCCATCATCAAAGTGTCCATCACCGCGCTGGAGGCGGTCCCGAAGGAGTACGAGGACGCATCCCTGGCCCTTGGCGCGACCCCGATAGAAACCTATTTCCGGGTATCCGTCCCTGCGGCGCGAAGCGGCATCGCGGCGGCGGTGGTGCTGGGGGTGGGCCGGGCCATTGGGGAGGCCATGGCGGTGATGATGGTATCCGGCAACGCGGCCAATATGCCCTCGCTGTTCGAGAGCGTCCGATTCCTCACCACGGCGGTATCCAGCGAAATGGCGTATTCCAGCGGCCTGCAGAGGCAGGCTCTGTTCTCCATCGCCCTGGTGCTGTTCCTGTTCATCATGCTGATCGATGCCGCGCTGGCTCTTTTCCTCAAAGGCCGAAAGGAGGGCCGATGATGCTGGACGGACCGATCTCCCCTTCCCGGAGGGCCTATATCGGCACGATGAAGCTGCTGTGCGCCCTGTCGGTGCTGCTGGTATGCGCTCTGGCGCTGTTCCTCATAGGCTATGTGCTGGCGGAGGGCCTCCCCCATCTGTCCTGGGAGCTGTTGACCACCAAGCCCAGCTACTTGTCGGACACCATCGGCATCCTGCCGGACATCCTGAACACCATCTACATCATCCTTGCCACCCTGCTGATCGTCCTGCCCGTGGGGGCGGGAGCGGCGGTCTACCTGACCGAGTACGCCAGTGACCGGCGTTTGGTGTCTGTCATCGAATACGCGGCGGAAACTCTCTCCGGCATCCCTTCTATCATCTATGGCCTTGTGGGGATGCTGGTATTTACCGGCGTGTTCGGGACCTCCCTGCTGGCCGGTGCGCTGACCCTGGTCATCATGAACCTGCCGACCGTCATGCGGACGACCCAGGAGAGTTTGAGAACGGTGCCGCAGAGCTACCGCGAGGGGGCCTTTGGCCTGGGAGCCGGAAAGTGGCAGGTCATCCGCACTGTGGTGCTGCCTGGATGCGCGGACGGCATCATCACCGGCTGTATCCTGTCGGTGGGGCGCATTTTGGGCGAATCGGCGGCGCTGCTGTTCACGGCGGGCTTTGCCCATGCGCTGAACGGCTTTTTCACCGGGCTGGCCAGTCCAGGGGCCACCCTCACTGTGGCCCTGTATGTCTACGCGAAGGAGCAGGGGGAGTTTGGCGTGGCTTTTGCCATCGCCGCGATCCTGATGCTCCTGACGCTGGCGGTCGACCTGGCTGCCGCCCTGGTGGGCCGCTGCTTCCAAAAAAGGAGGACGCTATGGATCACGCGATCACCGTAAAAGATCTGTGCCTGTGGTATGGAAAGACCCAGGCGTTGAAAAATATCGATATCCAGATCCCAGAGAACGCTATCACCGCTCTGATCGGCCCTTCCGGCTGCGGGAAGTCCACGTTTCTGAAAACGCTGGACCGCATGATCGACCTGATCCCCGGCGTCAAGATCACCGGGGAGGTGCGGTATCAGGATACGGACATCTTTGCTCCCGGCCTGGATGTGAACGCTCTGCGCAAGGAGATCGGCATGGTGTTCCAAAGGCCAAATCCTTTCCCTATGAGCATCTATGACAATATCGCCTACGGCCCACGGACCCACGGCATCAAAAGCAAAGCCAAGCTGGATGAGATCGTAGAGCGGTCCCTTCAGGGCGCGGCCATTTGGGATGAGGTGAAGGACCGGCTGAAAAAGAACGCCCTGGGCCTGTCCGGGGGCCAGCAGCAGCGGCTTTGCATCGCCCGCGCCCTGGCTGTGGAGCCGAAGGTGCTGCTGATGGACGAACCGACCAGCGCCCTGGACCCGATCTCTACCTCTAGGATCGAGGAACTTGCAATGCAGCTAAAAGAGCGGTACACTATCGTCATCGTGACCCACAATATGCAGCAGGCGGTGCGCATTTCCGACCGCACAGCGTTCTTCCTGCTGGGGGAGCTGATCGAGTATGACGAAACGGAAAGGCTGTTCTCTCAGCCGGGGTGCAAAAAAACAGAGGACTATATTACCGGGAGGTTCGGATGATGCGGAGCAGATTCGACGACCAGCTCGCCCTTTTGAATACGGAACTGATCCAGATGGGGGCGCTGTGCGAGCAGGCCATCTCAAAGGCAGCGAAAGCATTGGAGACCGGCGATCGAACGCTGGCGGAAACGGTCAAGCGATCGGAGGGCGAGATCGACCAGATGGAGCGGGACATCGAAACGCTGTGCCTGAAGCTGCTGCTCCAGCAGCAGCCGGTGGCCCGCGACCTGCGGCAGATCTCCGCCGCCATGAAGATCGTCACAGATATGGAGCGCATCGGAGATCAGGCGGCGGACATCGCGGAGATCGTCCTGGCGATGCTGGCCCAGGGATATGTGCCGGAGGATGTGGGCCATATCCGGGAAATGGCGGCAGAGGTCATCAAGATGGTCACGGAAAGCGTGGATTCCTACGTCCGGAAGGATACCGTCCGGGCCAAGCGGACGATCGGCCACGACGACATCGTAGACAGGTGCTTTGACCAAGTGAAGCAAGTGCTGATCGGAAACATCGCGGCAGATCCCGAATGCGGCGAACACGCTCTGGATCTGCTGATGATCGACAAATATCTGGAACGGATCGGAGATCACGCGGTCAACATCGCGGAATGGGTGATCTTTGCCGTGACGGGCGAACATGAAGGAGGAACGCTATGATCTGGTGTGTGGAGGACGATGCCAGCATCCGGGATATCGAGCTTTACACCCTGCGTTCCACCGGCTTTGAGGCCAGGGGCTTTGAAGACGGCGGAGCGTTCCTGGCGGCGCTGGAAACAGAGCGACCGGAGCTTGTCATCCTGGATGTCATGCTGCCGGGGATGGACGGCGTGGAGCTGCTGCGGCGGATGAAGGCGTCGGCGCAGCTTGCGAATATCCCGATCATCATGGCCACCGCCAAGGGCGCGGAGTACGACAAGATCCAAAGCCTGGATCTGGGCGCGGACGATCACCTGGTGAAACCCTTCGGCATGATGGAAATGGTGTCGAGAGTAAAAGCCGTCCTGCGCCGCTGCCGCCCCGCGCCCGCGGCAAAGCAGTTGACCGCCGGCGGCCTGACCCTCGATCTGGAAGAACGGACCGTCACCGCGGATGGAGCGCGTATCTTGCTCACCTACAAAGAATTCGAGCTGCTGCGCCTGTTCCTCTCCCGTCCCGGTATCGCATTCACCAGGGAACAGCTCCTGTCCACCATTTGGGGTGTGGATCACGCCGGAGAGACGCGGACGGTGGATATGCACATCAAGACGCTCAGGCAGAAGCTGGGAAACTATGGCGGGATGATCGAGACGGTGCGGCATATCGGCTACCGGCTGGAGGCGAAGGCATGACGAAGAAAATCTTTCGTTCCATCCTGCTGGCGGCGGTCTCCGTCCTCCTGGCCAGCCTGGTCATCATCATGGGCTGTCTGTATGACTATTACGAGAACGTGCAGGAGAAACAACTGCGGGACGAGCTTCGTTTGGCCTCCTATGGGGTGGAGGCAGGCGGGAGCGGCTATTTGGAGCAGTTGGCCTCTCCCTATCGGTTCCCGCCCATAGCGGACTTCCGACTGACCTGGATCGCCGCGGACGGCAAGGTGCTGTTCGACACCCACGTCCCGGCGGCGGAGATGGAAAACCACGCAGACCGGGTGGAGGTGAAAGAGGCCCTGGTCAAAGGGGAGAGCGGCGGGGTCCGCTACTCGGAGACGCTGACCGAGCGGACGCTATACTACGCACAGCGGCTGGCGGATGGGACCGTCCTGCGTATCTCCATCAGCCAGCTAACGGTGTTTGCCCTGGCGATGGGGATGCTCCAGCCGATCCTGCTCACCGCCATCTTAGCGGTCATCCTCTCCGCGTTGCTGGCCCATCGGATGGCGAAAAGCATCGTCGCTCCGCTGAACGATCTGGATCTGGACGACCCGCTGGAAAACGATCCCTATGACGAGCTGTCCCCTCTCCTGGTGCGTATCCACCAGCAGCACCGGCAGATCGAGGCACAGCTCCGAGCGTTGAGGAGGAAGACCGAGGAATTTGAGCAGATCACAGAAAACATGAGTGAGGGACTTGTCCTGCTGGATGGAAAAGGTGTGATCTTAAGCATCAACCCCGCCGCGAGGATGATCTTTCATGCGGACAGCTCCTGCGTTGGGCAGGGATTTCTTGTGATAGACCGTGACCATGAGATCGATCTTGCCATTCGGGCCGCACGGGAAGGGGGACATAGCGAAGTCCGCGCTGTGCGAAATGACCGGGAGTATCAATTTGACATCAGCCGGATCGCCGCGGACGGCCTCACAGCGGGGACGGTGCTGCTGGCCTTTGATGTGACCGAGCAGGCCGCCGCGGAGCGCAGCCGCAGGGAATTCACCGCCAACGTGTCCCACGAATTGAAGACCCCCCTGCAATCCATCATGGGCAGCGCCGAGCTGCTGGAGAACGGACTTGTCAAGCAGGAGGACGTTCCGCAGTTTGTGGGCGTGATCCGTACCGAGGCGGCGCGGCTGGTCACGCTGGTGGAGGACATCATCCACCTGTCGCAGTTGGACGAAGGGACCGCGCCGGAAAAGGAGCCGGTGGACCTTCTGGAGCTTGCGGACAGCGCGGCCTCCGCTCTGCGGGAGCGGGCGGAGGAAAGGCGTGTTTCCCTGTCCGTGACTGGTGAAAGTTCCGTGATGGACGGAGTGCGGGGCTTCTTGTATGAGATGCTCTACGATCTGATCGATAACGCCATAAAATACAATATAGACGGCGGCAAAGTAGAGGTCGCCGTTTCAACGAGCGATACCGGCACAACTGTTTCCGTGAAAGACACCGGGATCGGCATCCCACCGGAGTACCAAGCCAGGGTGTTCGAACGATTTTTCCGGGTGGACAAAAGCCGCTCCAAGGCTTCCGGCGGCACCGGGCTGGGGCTGTCGATCGTCAAGCATATCGCGCAGTACCATCACGCTAGACTCGATCTGCACAGCACGGTCGGGGAGGGGACGGATATTTTGATCGCCTTTCCCCGCACATGAGCTGTGACCTTGAAATGATCATCTGCCGCAGCACACCATCCGCAACAGCCTGTCATCTGGTTTTCAAACGCTCCAGGACCCAAAAGGTGACCGGCTTGAAAATAGCGTAAAGGCCATAGCCCAGCGCTCCGCCGATCACATTCGTGATCAGATCCGTGATGTCCGAGGAGCGGTCAAAAAACGGCTGCAACAGTTCGATGCCAAGACTCATCAAAAAGCAGGAAAACACCGTCACGCCGAAGTTGGCCCTTTTGTCCCGGGTCAGCGGGAACAGGAATCCGAAGGGCAGGGTCATGATAACGTTCAAGAATACCTGCCTGAGAAAGTCCCCTCTCCCCAAAGAAACGTCGATGAACGGCGCCAGATTCATGGGGCTATAGGGGTGGTCCAGCATGGATGGGATGGATACGACCACCGGCATCATAGTAAAATAGAGTACCAGAGAGAGGTATGCATACATGAGGGTGTTGACAAGCAGGCTGTCTCGGCCCTGGGTCCTCCACTTCCTGAAAAAGACGAAGGCATACAGGACGATCAACACGGCAAAATCTATGAGATATCTTATCAGGTACTTCATTGCGTCACTCCTCTCCACTTACCGCTCTATCCAAGACCCGATCTGTCATTTGTCACGAGCCAAGTATACCACCAATACGGATGACATTCAACTCTGATCCATAGGCGCTGACAGTAGCAGTACCGGTGAGCAAGCGCGCCCTAGCAGAGGGCCGGCAAAGAGAACGGAGCGCCCAGGTCATCCCTGGACG
>CANRXB010000032.1 GCA_947643715.1 uncultured bacterium | reverse complement strand
ATTTTATCACTGGCGATGACAATCGGGGGGCGTACGCTGCTTTTTGACTTCTTCAGCCATGTTTACCTCTCCTCTCTGACCTTCAAGATAATCTATGCCAAGCGTGCAGCGCGGCGCCCAAAGCGCCCGCCATCTGGGCCTGGGGCGAATAGGCGATGGGCACCCCCAGCGCCTGCTCCAGAGCCCGCCGGACGCCGCCGTTCTGGGCCACGCCGCCGCTCATACATACCTGTTCTTTCACGCCTGACCGCTTGGCCAGGGCCGCCACACGGGAGGCCACCGAGGCGCAGATCCCCGCCACCACGTCGGGCACGGGGGTGCCCGACGCCAGTTGGGAGATGACTTCCGACTCGGCGAATACCGTGCAGGTGCTGGAGATGGGAGCGGCGTGCTCCGCTTGAGCGGCCAGCACCTCCAGATCTCCGATCGGGATGCGCAGTACGTTGGCCATCACCTCCAGGAAACGGCCCGTCCCGGCGGCGCACTTGTCGTTCATGACGAAGTTGGCCATCCGTCCATCCGCGTCCAGATGGATCACCTTGGCGTCCTGCCCGCCGATGTCGATGACGGTGCGGGCCTCAGGAAACAGGAAGTGGTTCCCCAGGCCGTGGGCGGTGAGTTCACTGATGGTGAGGTCCGCCCCTTTCCAGGTGGCCCGGCCATAGCCTGTGGCGGCGCAACACGTAATGTCCTCCGGTCCGGCTCCCGCCGCGGCCAACGCCTGAGAATAAGCTTCCTTCGGTCCGGCGGTGCCGATGCCCATATCCACCAGGGCGCTGGCCGCGATCTCGCTGTCCCGCAGGAGTATACATTTCGACGTGGTGGACCCCACGTCGATCCCCGCAAAGAGCAAGTGGTCTCCCCTCCTCCTAAAACAAATCTTAGTACTCTGGTAAGACCAGATATCTAAGGTTCATTATAGAAGCGGCAGCGACCTCTGTCCATACACAGATCGTTAAAAATTTGTCCGTTTGATTTGTGCATCTTTTCTAAAATGGCACCATTATTGCGGAAAAATGCGGTCAGAGCAGTTTGTTCCCTTGAGATTCCGAAAAATTTGTGCTAAACTAAATCAAAAATATTTTGTTTTTGGACTGGAGATGGAATAGACCCATGCAGAAAAAGGCAGACAGCAGCCAGGCTGCCCAGCTCCTGCGCCCGGTGGAGACCCAGCGGGCCAGCGCGGCGATCTACGAACAGGTCAAAGGGCTGATCCTCGACGGACAGCTCAAGCCGGGGGACCGGCTCCCCTCCGAGCGCGCCCTGATGGACCTGATGGGCCGTAGCCGGCCCACCATCCGAGAGGCCTTGCGGATGCTGGAGCGGGACGGCTTTATCCACACCGTCCCCGGTGGCAGCGGTGCGGTGGTCCAGCAGCCCTCCACCGACCTGGTGGTGCAGTCTCTGGACGCCATGCTCCAGGTGGGCAAGGTATCACTGATGGAGCTGGGCGAGTTTCGGATGCACAACGACGTAGCGGTGGCCCGCTGGGCTGCTCAACGCCGCACCCAGTCCGACATCGACACGCTGAAAGCCATCCTGGATCAGATGGAGCAGTGCATCCAGGCGAAAGACTGGGAGGGCTTCCTGACGCTGGACCCGGAGTTTCACTGCCAGCTTGCCTATGCGGGGAAGAATACCGTAGCCGCCATCATGAGCCGGGTGCTCAGCCAATTGAGCAATCCCATCTCGGCTAAGCACATTCTGGAGCAGCCGGGGAGCGGCACCGAGCAGCAGATCCTGAATATCTGGGATATGCACAAGCGCATTTTCGAGGCTGTCTGTGCTGGGTATCCTCAGAAAGCGGAAGAGGCTATGGCGTACCATATCCAGGATTTTGTCAATGATAATAATTGATTTTTGATTTACATGTTCATAACGGCGAAACCGCCAGCCTCCTGCTTATAAGCAGAGGCTGGCGGTTTGGTTTCATTGACAAACTGTTTGCCTAACAAGTGTATTTCTAGAAGTCAGCTCACTTCAACACGGGAGTGATAAGACGATCCACTTGGTACTGACCGTAGCCTACGCACATCATAGAGACCATGAGCCCACCGTGCTCAAAAGCCCATTGATCAGCATATCGAGGACAAGGTCTCTGGTGTCGTTGCCTGTGCTGGGCAGGAGGCGCACCACGTTGAGGCCAATAGGAATGGGGATGTAACACAGGCAATAGGTAATGACAAAGGGGACAAAAGCGCTGTCACTGTCGAAGTCGCCGTACACCTTGTTTACCTCAACGGTCTGGGTGTCCTCGTGGCACTCATACTTTCTCAGGATGGCGGAGCCGCCGCCATTAACAAAGCTCTCCCAGGCCCCGTCGGTGGAATAGTTTTTCATTTCGGTATAGCCCATGCAAATGGCAAATTTGCCGTCCCACTCGAACCACTCTTTGTTGAAGTCGTCGATCTTATATCCATCCGTTGTATTGGCCTGACCACCGGTGGGATCAAAGACGCCAGGCAAGGTACCATAATGACCATTGAGGAAGGAGACGCCGCCGGCAATGATGATCCCTTCCACGTCATATTTTGCACCCAGGTCAGCCGCAGGTGTCCAGCCAGCCGAGTGACCAAAGGTGATGATGTGATTTTTGTCTGCGAAGGACAGATTCATCAAATATTGAAATCAGTGATCGGTCTGCTGGTTCTTTACCGTGGTGGTATAGAGGGCATTGCCGGAGCCATCCAAATCCACTGTCACCACGACAAAGCCCCGACGGGCGAACTCCACGGTCCAGGATTCGTGATTCCTTGCGTTTCCGGTAGAGCCGTGGAACATGATGATGCCAGGAGCGGGAGATGCGTCCAGCGCTTCTTTTGGCCGATAGACCAAGGCGCTCCACTCATCGCCATTGGTACCGGTGGTGTACACCCGCTCGATATCCACATTCCCCCAACCGGGGATGATGCCCCAGTTGATGATGGAGGACAGAACTAAAGATCCAGGATGTGAAACAGGTCATGGCTAGGCCTTGTTAGAAAAATAAATACTGAACAAAGGAAATGCAAGTGCGAAAATAGGGACATGAAGTGGGGAATGATCATGATCCAGTCCACGCGGTTGAACTGCTGGAAAAGATAGAAATCAGCGGCAGCAATGTACTGGCAAATCATGCTTATGGGGCAAAGACGATCTGAGCTTACATCTCAGGGCAAGGAGCCAGCTATGTGATCCCAACACAGAATAATGTTTCTGATCCGTGGCCTGTAGATCGGTGGTTATATAAAGAGCGCCATTTTGTTGAATGTTTCTTCCAAAAACTCAAATGGTTTTACAGAATCGCCACCAGATATGACAAATCGGATGCGTCTTTTCTCACTTTCATTTTCCTTACCTCTATCGCTATTTTGTTGATTCAACACAGTTTCCTGGTTTTTTCAAACAACCACTAATTTAGAGGTGATCAAAAGAGGAAAATCACGATCCAGACGGAACCGGCGATACCGTCAAGAAATATTTGTGAGTCAGCAAGAAACCTGATATAATAGAGACAAGTGCCCATCCGGGACAGAAAGGCAGGGAGAAACATGCACATCAGTTATAAACCGCTCTGGCACACGCTGATAGAGCGCAACATGAGGAAAGAGGATCTAAGGCTTGCCGCTGGACTGAGCACAAATATGATGTCAATATGGGCCAAGAAGGGAAACACATCCGTATAGATACACTGGCACCGATTGGCGAAACGCTGAATCGTGGCATTATGGACGTGATCGAACTGGCCAGTGACGAACCTTCCGCCACAGGGAGGAGAAAAAGCTCCCTATGATCGGGCATCTTCATTCCGAGGTTTTGGATATCCCCATTTACGGATATGATACGCCTGCAAAAAGCATTTGCATCACGATGCCATTTTCTACTGCCCCCGGTGCGGCAGGGACGATCGAAGAATTGCACGCTATGGGATGTAATGAATTTATCATATGTGGTGGCGCCGGTTCGATCAAAAAGGATTCTAAAGTAGGAGAGATCATCGTTCCCATTGCTGCTGTCAGAGATGAGGGAACATCATATCATTATCTAGAACCTTCCCGAGAAGTAGAATGCCATAAAGCGACCGCAGATTTTGTTATTTCGAGTTTGGAAAAATTAGGGATACCGTACACAGTTGGAAAAACATGGACAACAGACGCCATGTATAGGGAGACCCCCGAAATGATCGAGTTAAGAAGAAATGAAGGGTGCATAACGGTCGAAATGGAAACAGCAGCATTTTTTGCAGTGTCTAAGTATCATGACATCCCCTTGGCTCAATTACTTTATGCAGGCGATGATGTAAGCGGTGAAACATGGGATACTCGAAATTGGGACAACCAAAAGGATGTACGTTCAAATTTACTTTTTACAGCTATTAAAATAATGGAAGAATTATAAGGAAACTAAAATAGTCTGGAAGGGCCGCCTGGCTCCCCTGTTGGGGGTCCACACATAGATTAGGATTTGTATAAAGAAATCGACGTAATACTATATGTATTGCAGACCAACGTAAAAAGACGGTGCAGCCATAGCCACACCGTTTCGATCGATGAACTGGAGATCGTCGGCCTTTACATCCCCACGTTTTTTTGCAGATATTTTTCTATCCTTCCACATTGCTCTCTTGCTATCTCCATGCCTCTATTTTCTGCGGTTTTGCTCTCGTACCGGCAGAAGTACCTGAGATCGTTTTGGTGGAGCTTTCTGCGAATACCAGCACGGCTGAGTAAAGGAGAAACGGATGTCGAGAACCAAGCAGCACATACGATATGTTCAAAATGCGGACACCGCGATTCTATTCATCCATGGCATACTTGGGACACCGGATCATTTTGATCTTCTTCTCCCCCTTGTCCCTTCCAATTGGTCGATCCATAACATGCTGCTAAAGGGGCATGGCGGAGGGGTCAAAGATCTTTCGGCAGCTTCCATGGCTGGATGGAAACAGCAAGTGCATGAAGCACTTCGATCGTTGCGAATGTCCCATGACAAAGTCATCATCACCGCACATTCTATGGGAACGCTCTTTGCGATGCAGGAAGCCATAGAAGATCGAGTGGCTGCGCTGTTCCTTCTCAACACGCCCCTCAAGATCCATATCACACCGCAGATGTGCAGCACTTCATGGAAGATCTTTCGCGACGACATCAAGCCTGGTGACGAGTGGGTTCTCGCAGCCCGTCAAGCATACGGGATCGCCGGCGATATGAATATCTTGCACTACATCGGGTGGATCCCAAGGTACATCGAACTGTTCTCAGAAATCAGAAAAACAAGGAAGATCACGCATCGGCTCACCACCACGACACAAGTCTACTTGTCCCAGCATGATGAGATGGTATCCCTCAGATCAGGCAGATCGTTTGAAAACAACTCCCATGTCACCGTCAAACGATTGGCTGCGTCAGGACACTTTTACTATTCACCACAGGCTCGATGTATGTTGCGAGAAGGCTTTCACGATATGGTCCAAAAGATATGATACGAGAATGGAAGGACAAGGCCCGATCGAGCCTTGTCCTTCCATGTCATTTTGAGAGGGACGATCAGAAGATCGCTCCGCCGCCCCAAACTTGAGACTGTGTGATCGCCAGAACGGTCTCGGTGGGGACACCGGCGATCTCGTCGCCGAAGATCGATCGCAGATCTCCGCCGCTCATCATGCTGGCAAGCTTGGATCTTGCCGCGCCGGCAGAAAGCAGGTCGGAGGCTTGCATACGCCGCTGGATCTGCTCCTCCACCGCCAGCTCCATAAACTTGGCGTGGTGGGCCATGCGCAGATCCCACCAGCTTTCTTCGTTGTCAGGACCGCTCTTGGAGTAGGTGATCTCCCCGCCCGCGCTGGAAGAACAGGCGTTACAAATATTCCCGTCCTCTCCGATGGCAACGGCCTGGGACATATCCCATGTGCTGCCCGGCATGATGGCTTCGTTGCGTGCCACATCAAAGGCGAACCAGGTGTCGATCTTTGCGTAGATCTCCTGGGCGTAGGCCGGGTCTTGCTCCATGCGCTCCTGCACCTTGGGATGGATGACCACGGCCTTGCTCCCAGGCGGGACGCTGCCTAAGGCGTGGATCTCCTTCGGGGCGGTGAACCTGCCGTCGATGGAACCATAGAAGGGATTTTCCCCGGTGGGCTGCCAGTTCTCCAAAGTTTCCTTGGCCTTGTCCCCGTCCTGGTACAGCAGATAGTGGGGGTAGTCGTTCCTGGTGCGCCAATAGCCGCTGCTGGCATCAAAAACGTGGTAGTGGATGTTGGGATATTTCGCTTTCAGCATGGTTTCCAGGGATGGGGCCTGCGTTGCTCCTGCCGCGTCTACGCTCCCTGTCTGGACCTGCCCGGCAGCCCGCACCGACAAATCCATCATCATGCTGGTGGGCAGGCCCGACATCCCCATGAGACCGCTCGTGCCGGCCATCAGCGTGTCCGTCCTGCCCCGGCTGGCCTGCGCCGCCAGTTCAAGGAAACTTCTGCCCTGTGCCCCGGTCTGCTTTGTCTCACGGGCCTTGGTGAGGGCATCGTATGCTCTCACCCCATGATCAAGTTTGGTGATATCGTTCATGGATCGCTCCTTTCCTGCAATAAAACTGTTGCGAAAAATATCTGTCGATCTGTTTTCAGCTCCAATCCTCCCATGTACTTCTCCGCCTCCCGGCGCACGTTGGACAGGCCGATGCCGTGCATGGGAACGTCCTCTTTTTTCGTTGTGACAGGCAAACCGTCCTGCCCGAACACCACCTCGCCTGCAAAAGAGTTTTTGACCTCGATCAGAAAGAAACGTCCTTTTCTCTTTCCGGTCAATACCATGAACCGCTCACCCTCGCTGACCTTCTCGCAAGCCTCCATCGCATTTTGCAGAAGGTTTTGCAGGATGATCCCCACATCAAAGGCGTCATAGGCCCCCGGTTCCGGGTAGTGGAGATCCACCTGGAAGCGGATGCCCAGATCAAGGCTCCGCCGCCGTATATCGTTGACGATCACATCCGTGACCGGGTTCCCCGTCTGGAGCGTCGATCCAAAGTCGCTGATACTTTCGTCCATCCGGGCGATATAGTCCGTAAGGCTTTCGTACTCGCCGCTCTGTGCCAGGCCCTTGATGTTGGTCATGTGGCCCCGCATCTCATGTTCCAGTCGACGGATACGGGCATAGAACTGCTCCGCCTCATGGATACGCGCCCGGATCGCCTGACTTTGCTGGCGCTCCACAAAATAGGTGGCCTGTTCCTCCCGCAGCGCCGCCATCCCCTGCTGAAAGGCGATGGTCAGATAGGTCCCGGCATAGAACAGCAGGGCCAGCACCGGGATCACCGCCAGAAACGCCGGGTGACGCTCATAGAGCTGGAGCAGGACACCGTCCTTGAACTCGATCAGCAGCCGGGCGATCACCTGACCGAACAGGATCCCCGCCATAGGTAACAAGCTGAGATAGCACAGCTCCCGCCGGTGGAGCGTCATGCGCTGTTTCCGCATCTGGCGCTGGAGGGCATAGAGCATGACCGCCAGCATAGCGGCGTGGGACACCAGGAACAGCGTGACCAGAAAAGCAGCTCGAAGAAAGACCGCCTCCAGCGGTCCCGGTCGGGAGGGGATCGACCGCTCCATGATGAAATACAGACTTTGCACCATCAGACCGCTGGAGATCCTGGCGTTGAAATAGAGCAGCGTCAGGAGGAACACGAACGGCTTTTCCAAGTCGATCCACTTTGATACGGCCAGCAGCAGCGCCGTCAAGACCAGCCCAAAGGAGCCTTGTGGGAGCGCGGCCCAGCCGCAGACGAGCTCAAACAGGATGTAGATGGAAAAAACAAGGAGCAGCTTTCGCCGCTTCCGGCCCCGGCCGGTCAGAAAGGGCTGGAAGAAAGCGGTGAACAGGACGGCGTAGGTCGATCCTGCCCCGGCGGAAAAGACACGTTCGAATATCCGAAATCCCGTCTCGCTCATAAGCCAGCCCCCCTTTTCAGAAAGCGGAGGTGGGCTTTCACAAAGTCCTGGTATTTGTATTTGGAGATCAGCAGCTTTTCTCCGTTGGTCAGCGTCAGCTCCGTTTTGCTGTACCCTTCCACATAGGCAAGGTTGACGAGATAACCCTTATGGATGCGGCAAAATCGATCGCCCAGCTCCGCCTCCAGATCGCGGATCCTTGCATAGCAGGAGAATCTCCCGTCTTTCAGGTGCAGGATGACCTTGTGATCGCTGCTTTCGATGTAGTAGATGCTGTCCAGCGGTACGGTCCGGCTGACACCGGCAGACTGGAGGGTGAGCGCATGAGAGACCTTTGGCTGGTCCCGGTCCGCCTCGATCTGTCTCACGGCACGGGCAAAGACCTGGGCAAACTTTTCCTCATCCACCGGCTTCAGCAGGTATTGGAACGCGCCCACGTCAAAGGCATCGAACACATACCGCTCATAGCCGGTCACAAAGATGATGACCGGCTGCGCAGCAGGATCGCCCCCCCTGATCTGACGGGCCAGCGCCATGCCATCCGGGCTGGCGGCGCTCAAATCGATATCCAGAAAGAGCAGGTCGATCTCCCGCCGATCTGCGAGGCAGTCACCGGCGGAAGCGTACTCCACGATCTCGCAGGGGCAGTCCTGCGCCCGGATCAGGGACGTGAGATAGGCGCGGACATTGGCTTCATCATCACAAATCGCTATTCTTATCATGTCGCCATCCCTCTATGTGTTTATTCGTTCAAATGGGTGCTGTTGTAAAGGCGTTCACCGCAACTGGACGGTTCGATAACGTGACTGGACAGCGGTCCGGATCTCCACTCTACACCTTTGGGGGAAGTTATGCTATAATATCTCCAAGTCATCCAGCAACAAAGATCGATCTTTCATTATCGCGGGAGGGACCATCCTGTCACCAGATGAAGTTCTAAAATGCCGCCTGGAAGATCTTGATGGCACGATTTTGGTAAACAGGAAAGAAAAGTACGAAAAGCGGAAAATATAGAGCTAAACTGACATCCAAACGATCAAGAAAGGGTAGGGTCACGATCATGTATGAACTGATCCAGGTTTCCGAGCAGAGCTATTACATCCAAAGCCCAGCCAAGATCGGGCTGGTGAAGCGGAACGAGCAGGACGTTTGCCTGATCGACAGCGGCAACGACAAGGACGCGGGGCGTAAGGTGCGGCAGCTTCTGGACGCCAACGGCTGGCGGCTCACCGCTATCTACAACACCCACTCCAACGCCGACCACATCGGCGGCAATAAGTATTTGCAGGGCCAGACCGGGTGCACGATCTATGTGCCGGGAATCGACTGCGCTTTTACCCGCCACCCCATCCTGGAGCCGTCCTTTTTGTACGGCGGCTACCCGTGTAAGGAGCTGCGGCACAAATTCCTCATGGCCCAGGAGAGCGACGCCCAGGAGTTGACAAAGGAATGTCTGCCGGAGGGCTTTGGAGTCATCCCCCTGCCGGGACACTTCTTTGATATGGTGGGCTTTCGGACGAGCGATGATGTGGTCTATCTGGCGGATTGCCTGTCCAGCCGGGAAACGCTGGACAAGTATCAAATCGGCTTCGTCTATGATGTTGCCGCCTATCTGGACACACTGGAGATGGTGAAGTCTCTGCAAGCAAAGATGTTCGTCCCGGCCCACGCAGCGGCCTCCGAGGACATCGCCGGCCTCGCTCAGTACAACATCGACAAGGTGCTGGAGGTCGCGGACAAGATCGCCGGCGCCTGCCAGGAGCCGCTCTGTTTCGAGGCGATCCTGCAAAAGCTGTTTTCAGACTACGGGCTGACCATGAACTTTGAGCAGTATGTTTTGGTGGGCAGCACCGTCCGCTCCTATCTGGCCTGGCTGAAGGATACCGGCAGGATGGACGCTCTGTTTGAAAATAATATGCTGCTCTGGCGGCGGGTATAGGAGGACAGCATGGATAAGAGAGAAAAAACCATCAGACTGTGGTTCGATATGTGGCTGCAAAAGAAGGACCTGGGCATAGAGGACATCTTTTCTGCCGACGCCCTTTACATCGAAAGCTGGGGGCCGCAGTATCAGGGCGCTGCCAAGATAAAGCATTGGTTCGAGGAATGGAACACACGCGGGACCGTCCTCCAATGGGACATCGAGCAGTATCTCCACAAGGAGGACCAGACCATCGTCCAATGGTATTTCAAGGATGCGATGGACGACGGCGGGGCGGATGCCTTCGATGGCATGACCCTCGTGAAGTGGACGGCGGAGGATACGATCCGCTTTTTGCAGGAGTTTGGCTGTAACGAACGTCGCTATGACCCATATCAGGACGGGCCGGTCCCGAAATTCAGAGATGGACGAGCTATGTGGTTCTGAAACCAAACAGGAGGACTTGTCGAGTCTATCGAAAAAGCAAACGCATATTTCAGCCAGTATGGCATGGCAGATCGGGTGCGGAGATTTGAAGTGTCCAGCGCCATCCTCGGACTGGCGGCACACGCCCTAAAAGGCGATCAGCTTCACGATGGCTGATCGCCTTTCTGCTTTATTCGATATATCGAAGCCCCCACTTGGTCATCTCATAAAAGATCGGGAGCAGGTCATTTCCCATTTTCGTCAAGGAGTATTCCACATGGGGCGGGATCTCGTTGTACTGTATCCTGGACACCAAACCATCTCTTTCCAATTCCCGCAGAGATGAAGTCAACATCGTATTGGTGATGCCGGTGATATTTTTTCGCAGTTCTCCAAATCGGATCGGGTCCTTGATGCAAAGCTCATAGAGGATCTGAAATTTCCATTTTCCTTGCAGCATCAGGAGTAGCGAAGTTACAGGGCAGTTGCCCGCATCCGTGAGGATGCAGGTCTTCACCGCCTGGGTGTATTCGTCATAAGTCATATCTTTGTCCATGGAGACATCCTTTCTGCCGGTACGGTCTACCATACTATGTAAGAATATTCTGCGTACTTGAAACGATCCTTGAACGAAGTATAATGATCTTATGCGCAAGAGTCAACTGCGCTGTGCCAAATAAAATCGTGAAAGGATGATTTTTACCATGAAAGAAATCGACATTGGGCAGGCAACGGCCCTCACCTCTCCGGATCCCCTCGTGCTGGTCTGCACGGAAAAGGAGGACGGCTCCCTGAACATGGCCCCTGTGTCCTTCTTCATGTACGCCTCGTTCGACCCACCCATGCTGGCCTTTGGAATGGGCAAGGCTGCCAACTCCGGCGAGAACATCCGCAGAACGGGCAAGGCGGTCCTGGCCGCGCCGGGCGTCAGCATCAAAAATGCTGTCATGGCCTATGGTTCCGCCAACGGCGGCAAGACCGACAAACTAAAAGAAACTCCTATCGCTCTCCAGCGCATCGAGGGCAGCAGCATCCAGGTCCCGGAGGACAGCCGGGTGGCCTTCGTGGTCTCCTTGGCGCAGACTGTGGAAGCAGGCGACCATTATCTGTATCTCTGCAACATCGATAAAATGGTCGCGGACGACACCAAGGAGGCCCTGCTTGCCTGGGACGGCTATGCCAAAGTCGCACCTGCCCAGGAAAAGTGATCGATGATACTTGCATCATGCAGTCTTGCTGCATGACGGTAAAGGAGAAAGCCGCCGCAGGAACAGGGGCATCGTCACGCCCGGAGCGGTGGCCTTGAGGAAATGGCAGATCGCCTGCAAGCGATCTGCCATTTCCATAGAGATATCCGAGTTCTGGGATCCTCATCCGATCCCTTCCTATCATTGAGGAGTCCGATCAGACAGCGCCTATCGATCCCGCAGCATCGACGATCCGTTCCGAAAGCTCTGGGAGTCTCGTTCAGCTCAGCCGGAACCTGCGTACCAGCTCGTTCATCTGTTTCGACTGGTCGGACAGCTCTTGGGAGGTGGCCGCGCTCTGCTCCGAGGTGGCGGAAGTGCTCTGGACCACGGCGGAGATCTGCTCGATCCCCTCGGTGACCTGGGAGATGGCGGCGGTCTGGCCTTCCACGGCCTGCACCACCATGCCCACCATCACCGTCACATTGCCGGCGATGGAATCGGTCTTGTCCAGGGAGTCTGTCACCTTCGCCAGCACCTGACCGCCCTCCTTGACGGCGGAGATGGATCCCTCGATGAGCTCTTTGGTAGCCTTGGCAGCCTCGTCCGACTTGGAGGCCAGAGCGCGCACCTCGTCCGCCACCACGGCGAAGCCTTTGCCCGCGCTGCCCGCTCGGGCGACCTCCACGGCCGCGTTCAAGGCCAGGATATTGGTCTGGAAAGCGATGCCCTCGATGGTGTCGATGATCTTACCGATCTCCGTAGAGGACTTGGAGATCTTCTCCATGGCGGAGTTCAGCTCCTTGACATAGTCTACACTGGCCCCGAGCTGCGCGCCCGCCTGACTGACGAACTGGCCCGCCTCCTCCGCAGCGGAGGCGGTCTGCTTGGCGCTCTGGGCGATGCTGGCGGCAGTGGCGGACAGCTCGCACACAGCGCTGGCCTGCTCCGCCGCCCCTTGACTCAGGGACTGGGCGCTGTCGGACACCTGGACCGCGCCGCCGGCCACGCTATCGGCAGCTCGGCCGATCTGGAGCAGCGTGTCCCGCAGCGAGCTGTGGATCGTCCGGATGGACCGCTCGATGGCGGTGAAATCCCCCAAATATGTACGGGTGAGCTCCTCATGGAAGTCACCCTGGGCCATTTGCCCCAGGTGATAGGACACGTCCTGGGCCACGTCGTTCAAGCGCAGGATGGTGTCGTCCAGAGCCTTCGTCAGCTTGGCGGTCTCATCCTTGGACTTGACCGCCGGCGTGGGCGTATGCAGGTCGCCCGCCGCCAGTCCCTCCAGCCGGTCTACGCAGCACTGGATGGGACCGGAGATGGACCGACCCACTTTCACCGCCACAGGGTAGGTGGCGATGACTGCCAGGACCACCACCAGGATCGTGAGCAGGATGCTCCGGTCCAGGCTGGATTTGAACTCCCTCTGGCTGGTCTCGATGGCGATGCTCCAATGCAGATCGCCTCCGATCGGGGCGAAGCCGACCAGCTTGTTGTCGCCGTAAAAGGCGTAAGTGCCGAAGCCGGCCTCCCCTTGGATCATGCGCCGGTTCACTGCGGCCACGTCCGCCACACTGGGGTCGGTCTCGGCCGCCTCGATGAGATTGGAACCCTCCGCCACCACGGAGCGATCCCGGTGGCCGATGACATCGCCCCTGCCGTCCAGTACATAGGCCACGCCGTCGTCGCCCATGGCCAGGTCCGCCACGATGTCCGACAGGAAGTCCGCGCTGATCCCGCCGTACACCGCGCCGTCAAAGCGGCCGTCGATGATGATGGGGACCTCCATCAAGAAGATCATCTGGTTGCCGTCGTTCATGATATCGGAGATATAAGGCTTCATGGTGGCTTTGCACTGCTGGAAATATTCCTCGTCGGCATAGCTGTGGCCGGTGGAGGAAAACCCGTCGGCATCCATCTTGCCGGTGTAGAGAAAGCCGTTGCGCCGGGCGATGTCCTCCCGCACCGGTCCCAGCTCCGGAGCAGTGGGGTCGGAGGTCCGGAAGATATCGGAGGCCGCAGCCTCCTGGAGCGCCGTCCAGTAGTTGTCCATCCGCCACTCCACCGCGTCTGCTGCTATCTGAGCGGCGGGGCCCAAGGTCTTGGTCATCACATCATCGATCCCACTGGCGTTGAGAAGGGCCGTGATCGCGCCGATCAGCACGGATGCGGCCAAGACGGCCGAGAGCATACTGATTCGGATCTTTGATTTGATAGACTTCATGTCGATACTTTCCTCTCATTTTATTTTGTTCGGACAGAAAGCGGGCCCTGATGGATCGCCCATCAGGGCCCGCTCTTCGTACCTTGGGACATCTTAGCATAAAGCGCCCAGAGGTTCAAGCCATATCTTATCGTTCATCCCAGGAAAAAGCGCGTCATCGTAGGACCGCCCCAAAAACCACTGGCAGATCGATGGGATATCTGATATGCTGATATGCGAGAGCATCCTGAAGTACCGACATACCATTTAGAAAGCGGTGTTCACCATGAAAGCAAAGGAAGAACTGCGCGCCGCTCTGCGCGCCATCGACCACAAGAGCTACCCCGCCTATAAGTCTCTGACGGGGAGCTGGTCCTTTGGGACATACGTCTTGGATATCGAGCGCGTCCAGGGGGATCCCTTCGCCGCCCCCTCCCAGCTCAGCGTGGCAGTGGACGGCCGGACGGCGGGCTTCCCGGCCTCTTGCTGGGAGACCCCCTGGGACCGCACTGCCCTGGAGGACCATCTGCTCCGGCGCTTCGGCCGTCAGGCGGGGCGGTCCTCCCGTCAGGCGAAGGGCTCGGGCAAGAGCGGAGTACTGGCCGTCACCGTCCCCGGCCAGGAGGTGCTGGAGCGGACGGACTGCCAGGTGTCCGGCGGGGCGGTCACCCTGCGCTTCGAGGTGGGCTTCCCCGCCAACGGCCGGACCATCGATGCCCGGGAGCTGGAAAAGATACTCTTCGACTTCCTCCCCGTCTGCGTGGAGCAGGGCCTGTTGTACGCCAGCGCTCCCAAGGGGGAGATCGAGCGGGTCATCGCTCTGGCGGAGGACCAGCATTTCATTCGGGAGGAGCTTTCCCGGCTGAGGCTGGCCGCCTTCGTGGCGGACGGCTCTGTCCTGCCCCGGGAGAGCGGCGTGTCCGACCGGCCCATGAAGGGCGCGGTGCCCTTTCGGTCCCCCGAAGAGCTGGCGGTGACCCTGGAGCTGCCCCACCGGGGGCCCCTCCGGGGCATGGGGGTGCGCCGGGGGATCTCCCTGATCGCCGGGGGCGGCTACCATGGCAAATCCACCATGCTGAAAGCGCTGGAGCGGGGGGTCTATGACCACATCGCCGGGGACGGCCGGGAGTATGTCGTCACCGACGCCACCGCCATGAAGATTCGGGCGGAGGACGGCCGGAAGGTGACGGACACCGACATCTCCCTGTTCATCGACCACCTGCCCAGCGGACGGGACACCACCCGCTTCTCCACCCTGGATGCCAGCGGCAGCACCTCCCAGGCGGCCAACATCGCCGAGGCCCTGGAGGCGGGCAGCCGGGTGCTGCTCATGGACGAGGACACCTCCGCCACCAATTTCATGGTCCGGGACGAGCTGATGCAGGCGGTGATCGCCCGGGACCAGGAGCCCATCACCCCGTTTTTAGAGCGGGCACGGGACCTGTGGGAAAAGGCCGGGGTATCGCTGATCCTGGTGGTGGGGAGCTGCGGGGCCTACTTCCACATCGCCGACCGGGTGGTGCAGATGGATGCCTACCACGCTCGGGACATCACCGTCCAGGCCAAGGAGGCCCTGGAGGGGCGGCCCGTCCCCGCCCTGTCCGCCCCCGGTTTCCACTTGCCTGCCGGCGGGAGAGCGGTGGACCTTTCCGGAGACAGCCAGGTCCGGAAGGACTACCGGGGGAACGGATACCGCCGGGAGCGGCTGAAGGTGAAATGTTTTGGCAAGACGGCGTTCTCCGTGGGGGACCGGGAGCTGGACCTGCGCTATGTGGAGCAGCTCGTGGACGGCGGTCAGACCCGGGCGCTGGCCTATATGGTGCGCTATGCCCGGGAGCACTTGTCGGGCCGGAGCGTGGAGGACGTGGCGGCGGCGCTGGTAAGGCTCATCGAAGAGAAAGGGCTGGGGGCCGTGTGCGGCGGCGGGATCGTCCCCGCTGGACTGACGATGCCCCGGGTGCAGGAGATCTTCGCCTGCTTCGATCGATACTGAGGGAAAAGCCGTAGAGGGAACGCTCGATCTGGCGGCGGTCGGTCTTGGAGGCGTTAGGACAAATCGAGCCATGATGCAGCGAGACTCACAGCCACAGATCCGCAAATACCGGCGCCAGAAAAGCGGTGATAACGCCGGCCAGAGCCACCGCCAGGCTGCTCATAGCTCCCTCCACCCGGCCCATTTCCAGCGCTTTCGCCGTGCCGATGGCGTGGGAGGCCGTGCCGATGCCGATCCCCTTCGCCAGCGGATCGGTGATCTTCCATGCTTTGCATAGCCACTGAGCCGTCAGATTGCCAGTGATCCCGGTGAGGATGATGACCGCTCCCGCCAGGGACGGTATGCCCCCCAACGTATCCGCGATGTCCATACCGATGGCGGTGGTCACCGACTTGGGCAGCAGCGTCGCCGCCTGGACCGTGTCCAGCCTCAAAAGCAGTGCCAGCGCGGTGATGCTGCACAGGCTGGTGAGGACGCCGGACAGGACCCCGGCCAGGATGGCGGTCAGATCGCGTTTCAGCAGCTCCCACTTCTCGTAAAGGGGGATCGCCAGGCTGACGGTGGCTGGGAGGAGCAGATAGCTCAGCGGGGACGCGCTGGCTTTGTACTCGGAGAAGGGGATCTCCAACAGGCTGAGCACCAGGATCACAAAAAGGCTGCCCAGCAGCAGGGGATCGCACCATGCTTTCCCCGCTTTTCGACCAATCAGCGTCCCCAAGCCGAACGCCCCGATGGTCAGCACGACGCCCCAGGCCGCGCTGGAGGACAGGATCTCAGCCATCCTTTCCCTCCCTCTTCCTCTGCATACGGCATATCCGCTGTGTGACCCGCCCTGTCACGCCCATGACCAGCAAAGTCACTGGGATCGCGGAGATGAGATAGGGCAGGAGCATCGACTCCAATTCCGCCCACAGATCCATCACGCCCACCGCTGCGGGGACGAACAGCAGGGGCAGGATCCCGATCAGGAAGTCCCCGGCCTCTTTGACCTGTTCCAGCCGGAAGATCCCCAGCTTCAGCGCAGCCAGCAGGAGCACCAGGCCGTAAACGCTGGCCGGGACCGGCAGGGGAAGGACACCGGCCAGGATCTCGCCCAGCAGGCACATGAGCAGGATCCGGCAGAATTGGAAAATATACCTCACGCAGATCTCCTCCTGATCCTCGATGATATGAGTCCAAGGACACGTATCATGATTCCCCAATCAGCGCGATAGAAACATCATTTACGTTAGTTCCTGTTGGTCCGGTCCGGATCAGCCCGCCCACCGCCTTCAGCGCGTGGTAGGCGTCGTTGTCCGCCAGCACCTCGTGGACGTCCAGCCCGGCCGCAGCGAGGGCGGCGAGGGTGTCCCCGTCCACGTAGCCTCCCGCCGCGTCGGTGGGGCCGTCGGTGCCGTCGCTGCCCACGCTGATGAGGGCGGCGTTAGGGAGCCCCGCCAGCCCGGGCGCGGCGGCCAGGGCCAGCTCTTGGTTCCGGC
The DNA here is from genome assembly GCA_947643715.1 of uncultured bacterium. GTDB lineage: Bacteria > Bacillota > Clostridia > Oscillospirales > Oscillospiraceae > Enterenecus. The sequence goes on along the minus strand of CANRXB010000032.1, from coordinate 10,278 downwards.
CTCCCATCCCCTGGCCGGTGAGGTGGACCACCGTCTCACCTCCCGCCAAGAAGGCCAGCTTCTTCCCCTCCGGGGCGTGGGTGCGAAGGATATTCGCCAAAAATCGCCCCGCCTCCTTTGCCTCACCGTCCAGCCGGTCGGTGAGCGATACCGGCTCATAGCCCAGCGTCCGGCACCGCTCCGCCGCCGCCCGGCACAGCTCCCGGACACTGCCGATGATTTGGGTGTGCACATTGTCCAACACTTTGGGCGTCTCCACATCCAGGCAGCTCCACGCCGCTTCGCTCAGCCGCAGGGCGTACTTCTCCGCGATGGCTCTCGCCTGCCCGGATGTAGAGGGGTCCGCCGCCGCAGGCCCGGAGGCGATCATGTCCAGCGGGTCGCCCAGGATGTCAGACAGCACCACCGCCTCCACCCTTGCCGGGGCGCAGTGGAGGGCGAACCGCCCGCCCTTCACCTTGGACAACCGTTTGCGGATGGTGTTCATCTCCACGATGTCCGCCCCACAGGCCAGGAGCTGCTTCGTCACGTCCTGGAGCTCCTGCGCCGAAATCAGGGGCCGTTCGAACAGGGCGCTCCCGCCGCCGGAGAGCAGAAAGAGCACCGTATCTGTTGGGAGCAGGTCCTTCGTCAGCTCCAGAACAGCTTCTGTTCCCCGGAAGCTGTTCTCGTCCGGCACCGGATGGCCCGCCTCATAGCACGTCACACCGGGGATCTCCCCCAGGACATGGCCGTACTTCGCCACTACAATGCCCCCGTCCACGGGCCGGGGCGATCCCCGGACTGCGGCCTGGGCCATCTGCCATGCCGCCTTGCCTACCGCCACCAGGAACTCCCGGCCCTGGGGGTGGATGTCCGCCAGCGCCCGTTTCACCGCCTCGTCCGGCTTGACGGCCTCGATGGCGGAGCGGGCGATGTCCTCCGCGTCTGTCCTCAGTTTCTGGTTCATGGGGATCCCTTCTTTCCTCAATGATGGGTGGTATGTGATCGTTCGCTCGTTATTTCCCTTCCTCCATAGTATTGTGTCAGCATCAGTATCAACGCACTGCTCGCAAGCACTCCATCTATGATCCCTGCCGGCAGTAAAAACATCATTAGAGCCATAGTCAGGATGCAATCGATCGCCGAAAGCATGAATCCCCACATTTTGTTCTTTAGCAATCCGATCGCTCCAACAATGCGCACTACACCATATATGGCCCCTATGGCGATCATCATATTCAAATTGTCTTGAAAGTAGGGGAGTCTGAATGAAAAATATTGCCCTACGTCAAACTTATCACTTCCCCAAAGCATAGCGGCCAAAAAGCAAAAAGCACCGCCGATCTCTATGAATCCGCCGTGGACGATCATTATCCACGCGGCGATCTTGTATCTTCGCATGATATATCGGCCTCCTGTTCATTAGACATATTTTTACATCTCTATGGATGTTTCCATCCACATCGTGCGCATTCCCTCGTCTGAAAATACGCACCTTTTGGGCTATGAATGTCGCGATCCCGCGCGTATATGCCCGTCAGCGACGATGCTGCTGTCTGCATGGAGAGCATTTCGCAGATCCGAATACATGGTCTTATCCGGATCTTTGGCATAGTCCACCACACGGGCCAGACGGTCCTTGACGGACCGATCTTCGAGGTCTTGGCACAGTTATCACTCTCGGACGGTCATCCAGTGGTCAAAACAAAAAAGAAGCCGGTACATAGACGCACCGGCCCCAGCGGGAGTTTTCCTCTCGCTGGGGTCCTTGTGTGGTTGTCTATGTGCCGGCTCGATAGCCGCATTCGGTTCGCCCATCAAATGGAACTTTTGACCCAACATAAGAAAGTGGGGATCGTAAATACGTGGTCCACAAGTTTTAGTGCCGTTTTCGCTTTAGAGATATGCGGCGATCGTCCCGCTGGAGATCTACCTTTCAACTGTTCCAGTCCACATCGTAGCTTCGCTCCACCGAAAACTTGTTGAGATAGCCTGTGGAAATATCGAAGTTCAGGTCGTACTTGTACTCCGATCCGTAGTGCAGCCACATGACCTCGTTTCCTGTCCAGTCGGGATACTTCTCCGCAGCCTTTTCCTGGGTCAACTCAGTGACCGGCACCCCGTCAAAGGAAATGGTCTCGAGGACGCTTTTATCGTCCTCAGTGGCCATAGTCAGCTCCAGTCGGGCGATCACCGCCTGACCCAGCGAAACTTCCTCCTCGTCCGTCGCAAAGGAAATCGAAAAATGCATATTGTCCGTCACTTTAATACTGCCGCCGGTGTAGTAGGAATTCGCTTCCAGTTGGGTGGCCGGATCTACAGTGATCCGATCGTAGTTCTCGTCTACCCAAGACACATCGAATCCCTCATCCAGCAGAGTCTGGACAGTGGTCTCCCCTACCTTGATCTCTTTATCGTTTATACTGATGGGCAGCAGAACATCCGCATTGCCACCCTCCGGACTGCTCCCGCCGTCCTCTTTGCTGCAAGCGGACAAGCACAACATGAGCGCCGTCAATAACAGACAGAGCAAGGAACGTACTTTTTTGGTATCCATGTCACTTGATGCTCCTTTTTATTTTTCTCGCCACAGGGCTCCAGCCTTTGGGCAGTGCTGGTCGATCAGTTTTTTCGCCGTCTGGAACTGTTCCCAACTGGTCAGGTACAGTCGGTCAGAGCGCTCCTTGGCCGAAACGGTATCCTCCCGGTAGTCTACGGTCAGAGAGATCCCGGCACCGACCTTCTGCCGCACGCGGGTGTTTCCGATGCTGTAGTGAAGTTGGGTCTTCTCCTCCTGTACCCCAAGTGCTTGCATGTCTGATACCCGGTAGATGTGGCAGGCGCCCCGAAAATAGAGCCAGAGATCCGGCCCTATCAGCAGCCGGGCGGGGAAGCTATCCTCGGTCGTGTTGAGAAAGTCCGTCCTCCCAAAGTCCTGCCGGGCGAAAGCCTCCTGATCGGAAGGCGCAAGGGCCGAAAGGGCTTTCTCGAACTGTTTTCGCGCATTTTTCATCGTGTTGGCCCGACTGGTAAGCAGCACACACAGCCAGATGAATGCCGCAATACCTATCCCAATAAGCAGATGTACACGCAGCACATAAGCTAAGTCGTAGCCCACGCCAAGACCCAACGCCACCATGCCGGCCACAGCCACCGCCATCCAGATATAGTACATCCTCCGCTGTTTGCTCCGGAAAGATTTCCACACCGGCTCAAGATCCTGGAGTTCCCTGTCCAGCCATTCCTGCAACGTCTCACTCATAACAACACATCCGTTCCATGACAAACTGGCAGGGGAAATGGACCTATGCCTTGTTCCAAGCAAAGGAAAGCAACCATTTCTTTATGTACCTTCTTCCTCTCAGTTTTTTGATCCCAACGACCCCTGGGCAGGGATCATTGGGATCACGTATAGCGGGACCGAGTTTTTCGACCTCAGCCCCGCCTAAAGTGTACGCACAGCAAGCTCCACATCCAGCCTTGAGATCGCGTGCCGGACCGGATAGGATGCTTTTGTGGTCCTGGGATCATTTTACTCTATCACAGGAAAAATTGCAATATCCTTTTCCTCGAAATTTGGAGGAAACAGGTATCTCTATTCTTGTCGGTATATCCCGGCCTTGTCGATTTTATGAAAATGACGCACGGCTCAGCCTGACGACTGAGCCATGCGCATCTTTCTGGTCGTGCGCGGCGGGATCAGTCCGCCGCCTTGAAGTTGTAAACGGGGCGGATCTGCTCGACGATGTCCGCAGTGGGTCCGATTTGGGCCACGATCTCATCCATGCTCTTATAGGCCATGGGTGACTCGTCCAGCGTGTCCGGCAAGACGCAGGTGGTGTAAACGCCCTCCATCTCCTTCCGAAACTCCGCCATGGACAGCGTGGAAAATGCGGTGCGGCGGCTCATCAGCCGGCCCGCTCCATGAGGGGCAGAGCAGTTCCAGTCCTCATTGCCCTTGCCCACGCAGATCAGACTGCCGTCGCGCATATTGATGGGGATCAGCAGCTTTTCTCCAGCCTTGGCGGATACAGAACCTTTGCGCAGGATCATGGCGTCCGTATCGATATAGTTGTGGACCGTGGTGAAGGCCCCTGCCGCAGTCAGGCCCATGCCGGTCATGATCACATCGACCATGGCCTTGCGGTTGAGCATGGCAAATCGCTGCGTCAGCTTCATGTCGTGGATGTAATCGTCAAAAAGCCTGCCTTCCACGTAGGTCAGATCCTTGGGGATATCCAGTTTGTGCTCCTTTTTCAGCGCTTGTATGGCCGTTTGGATCTCCTGGGACCGCCCCTCCTCCTTCAGCCGGGCGATGGTCTCTTGGATCTGGTAGTTGGCGCCGCCCCACAGAGCCTTCCGGCCCTCCTCCTGATAGAAATCGGCCACCTCGGTGCCCAAGTGGCGGCTCCCGGAGTGGACCACCAGAAACAGTCTGCCGTCATCGGAGCGGTCCAACTCGATGAAATGGTTGCCACCGCCAAGTGAACCGATGCTGTGGGCTGCGCGGTCAAGGTCCATTTGCCCAGCGCAACGAAGCTGGGCCAGGTCGATCTCTCCATTCAACGGGTGGAGCTCCCCGCGGACCTCCCGGCCATAGGGAATCTCCCGCCGGATCAGCGCGTCCAGCTTGGCAAAGTCGATCTCGCGCTCCACCAGCTCCACCGTCTCCATGCCGCAGCCGATATCCACACCCACCATGCCGGGCACGACCTTATCCCGGATGGCCATGGTGGTGCCGATGGTGCATCCCTTTCCGGCGTGCACATCGGGCATGATACGCATCTTGCAGCCGGCAAACTCGGGCCGGTCGCATACCGCGCGGATCTGCCGCTCCGCCGCTTCCTCCAGTTGGGGCGTATAGCAGACGGCAGTATCGTATAGACCTTGTATGATGATCATTGCGATCTCCTTATCACTATGCCGCGATCGCCGCATACCGCTCCGAGCCCAGGACGTCCAGCATGAACGCGTAGGGAGAGAGGATGCCGGCCTTCAGCATGGAGAATACCCTGGGTGAACAGCCGGACACCAGCGCCACCCCCGCGTCGTTCATCCTGACAGGCTGCTGCTCGTTTCGGCTGGCCACGTTCCAGAACACCACTTCGGGGAGCCGGTAGCCGTGCCGGGCAAAGAGCTTGCGCGCATACTCGAAGTTGGTCGGCGACCCATCGGCAACGCAGCAGTCGAACTCCAGGTCCGAGATGATGTACAGCTTTGCGGGCATATCCTTCTGGGGCACGCGATCTTTCACAGCGGTATCCAGGATCAGCTCAAACACCCGCTGGATGTTGGTGTTGGCTACCTCGTTGAACTGACGGCAGTACCCGACCTGTTCACAGATGTCCCGGCCTTTGATCTCCACAAGGCGGGGACGCTCGGAAAAGGTGATGAAGTGGTTTCGGAATCGGCCGGTATCGCGCTGGGCGTAGTAGATGCCCAGGGACAGCGCCACCGCCGCGGGGAGCGGGTCTCCGCCGCCGTACATGGAACCGGAGCCGTCGATGACCACCAGGGCGTTCTCGCCTCCGGAGAGATCCTCCTGTGCGTTCCAGGTGGCGTCGATGGCCTTGCGCTCCTGCCGATCGACTGCGGCCCCGCTCAAAAAAGGTCCGATGATCTCATAGGGCGCCAAGGTCCCGGTGTGGAGCCGCTCCGCCCCCTCGGCCACACGGCCTAAGAAAGCGGCATAGCGCTCGCCATCGTGGCGCAGAAACGCCTTGCGATACTTGAACAGGGCCTTGGCGGGCTGCTTGGCGTAGTCGAATGTGTAGTCCTTTTCCCGCAGATCGTTTTCGATGATATGGATCTTTGCCCGCAGGGCGCTGAGCGTTTTACGGTATCGCGCATCGTTCATGCCCAGTGCACGGGCAATGCGTTTGGCCTGCTGCACCGTCTCCCCGTTGGAGGCGTTCACCGAGGGCAGCCACTTGGCCAGCAGAGACACGGGCTGGTCTGCCTCCAGCGCAGCGCGGTCAGCGGCAAGCTGCTCCTTGATGCAGTCCATGGCCGCAGGCTCACAGGGAGTGCCCATCAGCGCCAGCAGGTCATCGTAGCGGCCATACTCGGCGATGTAAGGAATGTTTTTCTCCACAGAACGGGGTCCCCAGTCCGCCAGCCACTTGAGGATCGTGCGGAACACCCGGCGCTCGCCGATGCCGCCCCGAACGTCCCGGGCGTAGAACAGCGTCTTCATGGCCAGGTCCGCATCTTCCACGTAGGCGCGGAGGAAACGGCCGGTGATCTCCTCGTCGCTCTCCCTGCGCAGTGCGCCGATTGTCGCGAACAGGTCCAGGCACTGGGACTGGGTGGACCGATATGTAACAGCGCCGTTCTCGGTATAGGTCTTATCTGCTTCCTTTTTCAGAAATCCCAACATGAAGATCACTCCTCCGTGATAGATCGTAAGACAAGGCACCCTATGAAGCGGGATCCGAACCCGCGCCCGGGGGCATGCCCCGGGCTTTTACCACTCAAGCGATCCAAGATCTGCTGTTGGTGCCTTTAGGATGGACAAGACGCCGTTTTCGATGATCCAAATATCGTTGAAATCGCTGTTGGCGTCTTTTGACAAAGCACAAATTTTTTCATTGCTGGACAGGCAAAGATCTTTGATCGCTGTTTGTGCTTTTGTTGATCCGATCATACTTCAGCCAGCCGGGAAAATCACGGAAAAAAAGTTGCGAATACCCGGCCGGCCCGAATTTTGGGGTTTCCTATCCTTTCATTGCGGCGCGTTCTATGATAAAATCAACAAACAGGCTGATACGGAGGCGGACTTTATGGCATACCGCGAGCTTATCAAGAGTTTTGCCCGCATCTGCGACTATATGCGGGAGTTTTACGTGTATGGCTTCAAAAGCCGGGACGAGTACAGCGCCAAAAGCGCCCGCAGCTACGACAACGAGCGGCGCAGGATCGAGAGCTGGCTGGGGGATCGCATGGCCTTTCGCCAAGACGCCGCCGGAAAGATCGTGTTCCTGTCCGTTGACAGCAGGCAGATCCCCCACAACCCGCTGTACAAGGCATTCAAGGCCAAAAGCTTCACAAATAAGGACATCACACTGCACTTTTATATCTTGGACATCCTGGCCGACGGGCGCGCGCTGTCCTGTCGGGAAATCGTGGACCGCATCAACGACGGATACCTGTCCCGCTTCAGCGGCACGTTTTCTCTGGACGAATCCACCGTCCGCAAAAAGCTGAAAGAGTATGAGGGGCTGGGCCTTCTCCGGGCGGAAAAAAACGGGCGGGAGGTCCTTTACCGAAGGACAGACGGTGGACCGTTCCCGCTGAACTCCTGGTCGGACGCGCTGGCCTTCTATTCCGAGGAAGATCCTATGGGCGTGGTGGGTTCCTTTTTATTAGACAAGCTGGATAACGACTCGGACGTGTTCCGCTTCAAGCACCATTACATCCTCCATGCGCTGGACAGCGACATCCTGTGCCAGCTCCTCCAGGCGATCGACGGGCGGCGGAGCGTGGAGTTGACCGCCCGGAACCTGCGCAATGGCTATGGATATCGGCGGACCGTCTGTCCATTGAAGATCTATGTCAGCACCCAGTCCGGACGCCAGTACCTGCTGGGCTATTACTATCGCGGCAGGCGGATGGCCTTTTTTCGCCTGGACGCTGTCAAAAAGGTGACGATCAACGGCGAGGAAAAGCTATACGATACCTATCTGGAGTACCAGACCCAATTCGACCGGCACCTCTGGGGGGTATCCGCAGGTGCCGGCCACAGCTTGGATCATATCGAGATGACCGTCCGCGTTGACCCCGGCGAGGACTTCATCGTCCAGCGCTTGGAGCGGGAAAAGCGGCATGGGACCGTAGAGATCCTGGACGACCGCACCTGCCGGTTTACCGCCGATGTCTACGACGCGTCGGAACTGCTGCCCTGGCTGCGCACCTTCATCGGGCGGATCGTGGAGCTGAAGTGCAGCGATCCCATGGTAACGGATACCTTTCATGAGGATCTCAGGCGCATGAGCGCCCTGTACGGAGGTGGCGGCGATGCTGTTCAGTGAGATCTACGGGAGTTATTTCAACGTGGTGGCCGCTGTGCTGGCGGAGGCCGCAGAGGGCCGCCTGACCGAACGGCGGCTGACCGAGCTGGTGCAGGAAAAAGCCTTTGCGGAGAGCGTCCTTGCCATCCCGGCCGCGCTGAAGAACGGGGACTGGCCGCTGTTGGGCCAAAACTTCGAGCCTGTCATCCGGCACAAGCCCACCCTGCCACTGACCACCCTGCAGAAGCGCTGGCTGAAGGCACTGCTCCTGGATCCCCGGATCGCGCTGTTCGCGCCGGATGCCACCGGGCTGGAGGACGTAGAGCCGCTGTACAGGCCGGAGACTTTCGTCCGGTTCGACCAATACGCCGACGGGGATCCCTATGGGGACGAGGGCTATATCCGGTGCTTCAGGACGGTCTTGCAGGCGGTCCGCGAAAAAAGGCGGCTGAAGCTCCGGTTCCGCAGCCGCACCGGCGCTCGCCACTCGATCACCTGCATCCCCTATCGGTTGGAGTACTCGGCAAAGGATGACAAGTTCCGCCTCTTGGCGGCGGGCACGCGCCGGGACAACGTCATAAACCTCGCGCGGGTGGAGTTTTGCGAACTGCTGGAGAAGTACGATCCAGACAGCTTCCGCTTTCCCGAGAAGGATCTGCATGAGCTTGTGCTGCTGCTCCATGATGAGCGCAACGGGCTGGAACGGGTGCTGCTGCACTTCTCCCACTTTGAAAAAGAGACCCGGAAACTGGACGACCATCTGTATCAGATCGAGCTGCGCTATGACCAGGAGGACGAGACGGAGCTGCTGATCCGGGTGCTGTCCTTTGGGCCGGTACTGGAGGTCAAAGCGCCCGCAGAGTTCATCTCCCTGGTCAAAGAGCGTGTAGACCGGCAAACCGCGCATATGTTCCAAACGGAAGGGAGCGTTCACCTGTGAGTCAAGTGCTGGAACGAGCCAAAAACAGAGAACGTATCCGTGAATACGAACCGGACGGAGCGCCCCATGTGCTGCCGCATGGTCCTCTGTCCGTCCGATCCTTCCAATAGGATAGGGCTGGCCTCCAGGTGGCGGAAAAGGGCGCCATATGCAAAATGACCCTGAGGCGGACGGTGCGCCGGCTGCCGGAGAACCGCATCACAGATAGGGCCGATATCCGGGCATTCGATTGGATGGGGCATCGGTTCCAGCCGGAGCTGTCCACGGAAAACCGCGATGTGTTCCTGAAGGTCGGAAAAGTAAGCGCCCGCGGTCAGCCGCGGGCGCTCGAGTCCTTTCATTCGTCCCCATCCAGCATCAGCGCGATCCGTTTGGCAGGCCGGATGCTTACCGCGATCAGCTCCAGCCCCAGCAGAACGATATGCCCTACGAATTTCTCCATCGGGTAGAGGAGCAGAAGCACAGACAGCGTCATCCGCACGATGCATCCCATGAACGAGACCACACACGCCGCGTTCGCCCCGAACTCCTGGATGGCGCGGGACAGGGATCTTGCCGCTTTTCGGATGCCGATCATGGCCCAAACGATCCCCATAGGGCCGATGAACTCTGCTCCATGGACGATGCAGACGATCCCCACCACCAGCAAAACGCACCCGCTGGCCAACTCCGTGGAATGCTCCACCCGCGCCTCACGGCTGCGAAAATAGGGTGCGCAGTACAGGGCCCCCGCGCCTGCCATGGCGATCCCCAGCACGTAGGGCAGCACCGCAGTGATCTGCCGGGGAAACATGACGCACAACAGGCCGATGACGGTAAACAGGCCGCAGACGATCCGCTTCATGGCACTCACCGCTCCATTCAAAAAATCTACGTTCATTCAACAGTATAGCGGAACCTTCGGCCAATTTCAAGCATGGCTTATGAAGCTTTCGGGGGCACAAACCGCCGGCGATCCATAAATACGCAGGATCCCGCCCCGCTACCAGCCCCACGGGCGGACAGCAGCCGATGCGGGTGGTATCCAAGGGTACGCTCCTGTAAAAACGCTTGTTTTCGGCTGCTCGATCGCCGGAGCCGGAGTCGGCTGCGGCGGAACATCGATGTGGAAGCAAGTCCGGAGCTGATAGCGTCCAGAAGCACATCCTCATTTGTCGATCGCGGCAGATAGCAGTATGTACAGAGGCGATCCCACAGAGCTTTGATTTGGTCATCGACCGTTCTATTGAAACGGGCCAGATCGTTGTCCGTTTTTTTGTTTTGCTCTGCATCCAGGTCCAGGTCCTCACTGCCCTCCTATTACAATATAATTTGGTTGGAACCCTCGGCAGCCAGCCGGGGGTTTCG
>CANRXB010000031.1 GCA_947643715.1 uncultured bacterium | reverse complement strand
GGGGCCCTGGGCGGGCGCGTCTGTGGGGGGTTTTTTTTTTTTTTTCAACATCCACCTTCCCCTCCCCCCTTTTTTTGGGGGGGGGGGGGGCCCCCCCGCCCCGCCCCCCCGCCACTTTATGGACGTTGGATCTTGTCTGTATCTGGCATTCCGTGTAGGCGCGCCTACACGGATGAAAACGCCATGGTGTTTTCGCCTGGTATGGGATCCATGACCGGGGACCTTATTCCGCGGTCATGGCGGCAACGAAGGTGTCCAGCTTGGCCTGGGCGTTGTCCTTGTTGATCGCGCCGCTGCGGATCTCGGTGGGGATCGCGCCGGCATAGGTCCAGTACCGGGCGGAGAAGGTGGTGTTGACGGGCTGCATCACGCTGCAGTTGTTGGACTCATTCACCAAGACGGTGGCCAGCGCGTTGGCCTTCACGGCCTCGGTCTCGGCGGCGGCCATGTTGGTGGGGATCTGGGCGGACTTCTCAAAGCGCAGGATCTGGTTCTCTTCATTGCCCAGGAACGCGGCGAAAGCCACTGCCGCGGCGGGGTTCTTGGACTTGGCGTTGACGCCGATGCACTTGGAACCGTAGAAGCTCAGCATCTGATAGTCGGTGCCGTCGGGATCGAAGGTGGGGATCACCGCCATGCCCAGGTCGTCGCCCAGCACGTCGTGGTACATATCGTAGTTCCAGGCTCCGTCCCACCAGGCGCCCAGGCGGTGGTCGCCGATGAGCTCGGACACGGCGATCTCGCCGTCATAAGCGCACTTGGGGTCGTTGATCAGGTCGATGAGGTAGTTGGTGACGGCCAGACCGGTGGCGTTGTTCCAGGCCACGCCGGCGCTCAGATCGCTGCCGTCGGGGCCGAACACGGGCAGGCCGGCGCCATAGTACCATGCGCCCAGCTTCCAGCCGCCGGAGGACTCGAAGTAGAAGTTATAGACGTTGTCGGGGGTCTCAGCGGCCATGATGCCTTCCATGGACTTGATCTGATCCTCGTTCAGCAGGCTCTTGTCATAGTACATGAAGAAGGTGTTGTGGGTGAAGGGGATGGCGTAGAGCTTGCCGTCGGCCATGGCGGTGTCGATGACGGCCTCGGCCATGGTGGAGTTCACCATCTCGGCGGCGGAGCCGCCCAACTGGGCGATGGCGCCGGCGCTCACCAGGTCAGGGAGCTGGTCGTTGGCGAAGAAGAACACGTCGGCCGCGGCCTCCACGTCCTTCAGCACCTCGTCCTTACAGGTGTCCTCGCCCACGGCGGTGGTGTCCCAGGTGATCTTCCACTCGGGGTGCTCGGCCTCGAAGGCCTTCTGTTGCTCCGCCATGATGCCCGTGTCGATCTGGTTGGAGGGGCACCAAACCTTCAGGGTGACGTTGGTGACCTCACCGGAACCGCCGCTGGGACTGCCGCTGTCAGTGGTGGTTCCGCCGGGGGTCTTGTCTTCTCCACCGCTGCCGCAGCCCGCCAGCAGGCTCAAGGTCATCGCACCGGCCAGAAACAGGGCTAAAGTTTTTCTTTTCATCGAAAGATCCTCCTTTTCATTTCCGCTCACTTTTCTCCACAAAATTTCGAAACTTTTGCGATACCGAGGTCCACCCCCCTCTGTCCCGCATCGTCTGAATGATGTTTCGAAAAGTTTTGCTGTGACGAGAGTAGCACAGAGGACCTGGAAAGTCAAGAAAAAATTCGTAATAAATTTTGCTTTTATCCACTTTTTCCTTTTCCTGCCTTGTGCATAACGCCGATTTTTCCCGGCATCAAAACCAAGAGCCGAAACTTATTTATCGGCATTTTCGCCAGCTCGGGCCAAAGCGTGCTCCATTGTCTCACCTCCGCCGCCCCAGATCTTTCGATCGTTTCGAAACAATCGTTGCTTTTTCGCTTTTACGCTGGTATAATGACTACATACACCAAATCTATCGATCGAACGTGGCACGGCCGCCCCCGGGCAGCCTGCGGGTCAGGAGGTATCTATGGTCACTCTAAACGACATTGCAGCCAAGCTGGGAATATCCAAGAGCACCGTCTCCAAGGGGTTGAACAACGCTTCAGACGTGAGCGAGGAACTGCGCCAGAGGATACTGGAAACTGCCGCTGAGCTGGGCTATTCCGGCCGGCGGGCTCCAAAAAAGCTGTGCATCTTCATCGAGAACATGGGATACCAGGACCCCAACCAATTCGGCTATGACCTCGTCGCAGGCTTTCAGGAGATGGCCATGTCGGAGGGCTGGGTGGTGGATGTGGTGCCCCTTACCGAGAAGTACCAGCGCGGCACCTCCTATCAGCAATTCATGTCCCATAGGGGCCTGCGGGGGGCGTTCGTGCTGGGCTTCTCCTTGCTGGATCCCTGGATGGAGGAGTTCCGCACCGCCCCGATCCCCACCGTCCTCTATGACAACTGCATCAAGGAGAACCCCTGCATGGCTTCGGTGAGCTGCAACAACGCCGGCGGGCTGTCGGCAGCGGTGCGCCATCTCTACGGCCTGGGCCACCGGCGCATCGGCCTGCTTTGCGGTCCGCTGGAATCCTACGTGCTGAAAGAGCGGTACAGCGCCTATTGCGGCGCTCTGAAGGAATGCGGCCTGCCGGTGGACGAGGATCTGATCGGCATGGGGTATTACGTTGCGGAATCCACGCGGAAATATCTGCCCAAGCTCATCGAAGCCGGGGCCACGGCCATCCTGTGCTCCGATGACAGCCGGGCCGTGGCGGCCTACACGGAATGCTACGACCGTCGGCTGAACATCCCCAAGGATGTGAGCATCCTTGGCTTCGACGACCAGCCCATCGCCGCCTATATGACCCCGCCTCTCACCACCGTCCGGCAGGACCGGCTCGCCTTAGGCAAATGCGGGTATTATGCCCTGTCCTGTCTGCTCAACGGCGTGGCGATCGATTCCATCCACCTGCGGGCCCCACTGATCGTCCGCGGCTCCACCGGCCCCGCCCGCGGGCAGGACGCAGTCCCCTCGACCCAACTGAAGGAGGAACCCCTCGATGCCATTGGAATGTGACAACGGATCGCGCAAACGCAGGTCCCTGCTCCCCAAGATCTCCATCAACACCTTGAAGATCGCCGGGGCGATCTTGCTGACCCTGTATTTTTTCAGCACCGCGGTGATCCAGAACGCCATCCTCCACGTGCCCGACTACACTCCCCAGCAGCTCAGCGACCTGCTGGGGAGCGACCCCGAGGCCATGCTGTGGGCGGGCATCGCCTCCGTGGCGGAGATCGTCGGCATGATCGCGATCTCCATCTATGCCTATCTGCTGGTGCAGGGGGTGGAGCACACCTCCAGCATGTGGAGATACGCTCTATCAGTGCTGGTCTTTGCCCTGATCTCCGAGGTGCCCTACGACTTGGCGGTGTTTGGGCGGGTGTGGGACTGGAGCTCCCAAAACACGCTGTGGGGCGTATTTATCGCCCTCATCACCCTGTGGCTGATGAAGCACATCGAGGGCCGGGGGATGAAGACCTATGTGTTCAGCGCGGTGGCTGCGGTGGGCGGGTGCCTGTGGGCCGCCCTCATCCGCTGTCAATTCGGCTGGGGGTTCGTCCTGATCGCCTCGGTACTGTTCCTCCTGCGTGAGCGGAGGACGGTGAGCCTCATCGCCGGGGTCGGGGCGAGCCTGGTCTATATGACCGCCTCCATGGGGTTCATCCTCATCTCCCTGTGTAACGGAGAGCGCACCACCGGGGACAGCAAGCTGGGAAAATACACCTACTACGCCTATTATCCGCTGATCCTGGCGCTGATGGCGCTGTGGGTATGGATGTATCAGGCGCCGTAGCTTTGCCCGGGACAGCAGCAGACCGGAGCCGGGCCACCGGAGGAAAGAGGCGACAGATGATGGAATATGCCGCGATCAGGCACTTTGCAGACAAAAACTATTGTTTCGCGCTAAAAAAAGGGCGCTTCCTTATCCGGCTCGAAGTGAAGAGAGACGACGTGTCCAGGGTGATCCTCCATACGCAGGACAAATATCTGCCGCTCACGCTTGCGGACACCCGTCGTGCGTATCCGATGGGACTGGCGCATTCGGACCGTCACCACGATCATTACGAAGCCGAAGTGGAGATCGACGTGATCTGCCTTCGATATTTCTTTGAGATCGAGGACAGGGCGGGAAACGTGGTCTACTACAGCAACCACGCCTTTTACGACCAGCCTGTCACGGACATCGACAAGATGTACGACTGTCCCCAGACGCTCCGGGAGGAGGAGCGCTTCGTGCTGCCTGACTGGGCAAAAAACAAGGTGGTCTACCAGATCTTCCCCTCCCGTTTCGCCACAGACGAGGACGTCCCGGAGGAGGTATGGTACCAAGCGCCCATCAGCCATCGCGCCGACCTGAAGGGTTCCCTCCGGGGCATCATCCGCCGTCTGGACTACATCAAAGCGCTGGGCGCGGACATCCTCTACCTGACGCCTGTGTTCCGGTCCAGATCCAGCCACAAATATGACACAGACGATCATCACACCATCGATCCCTCCTTCGGGACCAAGGAGGACCTGAAGGAGCTCGTCCGCAAGGCCCACGAGCTGGGGATGTATGTGATCCTGGACGGTGTGTTCAACCACACATCGGTGAATTTCTTTGCCTTTCAGGACATTTTGAAGCATCAGAGCGACTCCATATATCTGGACTGGTATTATCTCCACGAGATGCCGTTGAAGGCCGGACGGGGCAGGAGACCCGGTTATAAAGCCTTTGGGTACTATGGAGACATGCCGAAGCTGAACCTGCAAAACCGGGCGACCGCGGACTATATCATCGACGTGGCCACCCATTGGATCCGGGAGTGCGATATCGACGGCTGGCGGCTGGACGTGGGGGACGAGATCGGCCACACCTTCTGGAAGCGGTTCCGGCAAGAGGTCAAGGCGGCGAAGAAGGACGCCCTGATCGTAGGCGAGATCTGGCATTTTGCCGGAGACTTCCTGGCCGGCGATGAGTGGGACAGCGTCATGAATTACCCGTTCTATCATGCCGCGCTGGAGCTGGTGGTCTCCGAGACCATGAGCGCAAGCGCGTTCATGGATCACCTTGGCTTCATGCAGGGCAATTTAGACCGCGCTCTGGACGGATACTTGTGGAACCTTATCGACAGCCACGACACAGAAAGATTCCTGCACAGCGCCGGGAACGACATCAAAAAGCAGAAGCTGGCAGCGGCGCTGCAGCTTCTGCTTCCCGGTATGCCCATGATCTATTACGGCGACGAAGCAGGTATGGAGGGCGGTCCCGACCCCGACTGCCGAAGAGGGATGCTCTGGGAGGAAAGCAGGCGGAACGGGGCGCTTTTCCTGTATTATCAAACCTTGATCCGGCTTCGCCACCAGCACCCGGCATTGACTGAAGGGAAACTGGTCGAAACGTATACGGACGACGAAACAGGGCTCATCCGCATGGAACGGGAGCTGGAAGATCGGCGCATGACCATCCTGTTCCATACGCGGGCGGGGTCCGCCGCACTGCCGGAACTGCACGGGCGGGAAAACCTCGTGACGGGGACCCCCTTCTCCGGCTTCCTGGGAGACTATGAGGCCGCAGTGCTCATGGGATAACAAAGACGTGCCTCTTGCGATGATCTGCTCTTATTTGCTGCCTCTACGCTCTCCTGGTATCCTACCTCCCCTCGCAAATACAGTTCCACTATTTCTGCCCTTTTCCCCAGCTCACCCTTTCCCGTCCCATCATAATGCTCCCTCCATAGGTGTCAGTGTTTTCCACTGTCTCCTATAGAGGGAGCATTGTAATAGGGCCCCGCCGTCTGCTGAATAATGAGGATATAGGACCGTCAATAGCTCGATCGACGTTCTTTGTGGAGCCGTTACGCCCCAGCCTTCCCAGGCCCCTTGCGCTTCTTCATCCAGCGCAGGATGACCACGGCCTCTATGGCCACGGCCAGACCGGCCACGATCACGTCCACCGTGACAAACATCTGGGTCATCTTGTTCATGCCGCCAGCGTCACCGCCGCCCTCCATCTCGTAATATCCGCTGTTGCCCACGGTGTAGAGAATGTTTTTGCATGCCTGCCGCATGGCCAGCACGCAGGTGGCCGCGTCGGTATCGGTGAACTGGTTGGACTCGGCCATGCCGTAGCCCAGCATCAGGTCGTTGCCCGCGCGGACCGCCGCGTCGGAGATCTGGTAGCCGTAAGAGCCGTTGTAATCCGAGATCACGGTGCCCACAAAGCCCCACTCCTCCCGGAGAACGGTCTTGAGCAGGTTGGCGTCGCTGATGGCGGGGACGGTGCCCAGCCAGTTATAGGAGGTCATCATGCCCATGACGCAGTTGTTGAAATCAAAGCCCTTCACCGCTGTCTCAAAGGGCTTGAGCACGTTCTCCCGGAAAGTCTGCTCGGTCATATAGGTCATCAGGAAGGCGCAGCGGTTGGTCTCCTGATCGTTGCCGGCGAAGTGCTTCGGGAAGGCGTATACGCCGTACTTGGCCGCGCCGTTGATCTCATGGGAGGCGAAAATGCCGGAGAGCACAGCGTCCTCCGAGTAATACTCGAAGTTGCGCCCGCCAAAGGCGGAGCGGTGCAGGTTCAGTCCGGGGCCGTACCAGCCGTAGTTGCTGGCGTTGGCGAACTCCTGGCCTATGGCGTCGCCGATCTTCTCCGCCATCTCCTTGCTCCAGGTCTGGGCCATGAGCACCTCAGAGGGGAACTGGGTGCCGGTGGTGTGGGTGAGGTAGTGGGATAAGCCGGCGGGGCCGTCGCAGTCGGAGGTGGCCACCTTGCCCACGGACTCGATGGCCGCGGTTTTCCAGCCGCCGGTGTTGATGAGGGTGATCATGTCCTCCAGCGTCATCTGGTCCAGCAGCTTTTCCCAATCGGGGTCGTCATAACCTTTTCCGGTGAGGTCGGCCAGCTTCAGGCCGTTGTCCGCCCCCAGGGTGGGCATCACGTCCTCGTCGTTGTCATACTTGCTGGGAGCGTACTTGGCCAC
Source organism: uncultured bacterium (assembly GCA_947643715.1). Classification (GTDB taxonomy): domain Bacteria; phylum Bacillota; class Clostridia; order Oscillospirales; family Oscillospiraceae; genus Enterenecus. The sequence continues at coordinate 21,069 of CANRXB010000031.1, read as the reverse complement.
GGAGATCTGCTGGACGGCCTTCTCGGTGTCCTTGTCGATCTCAAAGCTGGTGGGCGGGGCGGTGACGTCGCCGTAGTTGGCGAAGCCGTCCTTTCGGGACAGGTAGCTGTGGCCCGCGTCCATGTGATCAAAGCGGTTCACGGCGGGGATACCGTCGGAGGGGCGGCCGTCCCTGCTGTGATCCACGTCGGAGGCCAGCTCAAAGACGCGCTCATCCAGAACGGTGTGGGCGTCGGAGCGGATGGACACGCTGTAGCTGCCCGCCTCCAGGATATAGCCACCGTTTTCCGTCTTGACTTTGCCGGAGTCGTAGGAGGCCAGGTCCTCCATGGGCACGGACAGGGTGATCTTTTCGGAGGCGCCGGGCTCCAGCAGGCCGGTCTTGCCGAAGTCCAGCAGGTTGACGCTGGCCTTCTCGATGCCCCCGTTGGTGTAGGGAGGCGTGAAGTACAGCTCCACCACATCCTTGCCGGCGACGCTGCCGGTGTTGGTGACGGTGACTTCTACGGTGAGGGCGTTGGCATCCTGCTTGAGATCGGTGATCTCCTGGGTAAAGCTGGTGTAGCTCAGGCCGTAGCCGAAGGGATACTGCACATAGTCCTCATACTGGATCAGGCCCTCCTCGGCGGCGGTCTCATAGAATTTATAACCCATGTAAATGCCCTCCACGTAGTCCACGAAGGAGAACACGCCCTGGAAGGTGTTGTCGCTGCGGATGACCTGCTTGGTCAGGTCCTCCACGCCGGTGTAAAAGTGGTTGCCGGAATTGCCGGAGTGGTTCCAGGTGGGAGCCATGGTCAGGTCCTTCAGGTAGGTGTCCACCGTCCTGCCGGATGGGTTCACCGCACCGGAGATGATCTTGCCCAGGGCGGCCATGCCCGCCGCGCCAGTGCCGGGGACCAGGATCACCGCGCCGATGGGATCATATTTGTCTACCCAGTCCAGCTCCATGGCGTTATTGGCGTTGATGACCACGATGACTTTATCGAAGCGTTCGCACACAAGCTCCACCAGGTCCTCCTCGGTGCGGGACAGCTCCAGATAGTGCTCCCCCGGCTCGAAGTCGTCATAGCTGCCGTTGTTGGTGTAGAGGCCGTTGGTATAGCCATAGTTGGTCTTGGCCCGCTCCTCCACCGCGTCGGTCTTGGCCACGTCGTAGGTGCCGTGGATGACCGCGTTCATGTCAGAGGGCAGGTCGGCGTTCTCGCCGCCGGTGCGGCCGATGACGATGACGGCGGTGTCGGAGAAGGACTCCGCCCCGCTCATCACCTCGGAGGTGTAGACGTCCCTCGTGGGTTCGGGCAGGGTCCAGTCCTGGGTCTGCATCGTGATGGCGGGACGCTCACTGCAATAGCTGGTGTACATTTTCACCAGCTCGTCGTTCATGTTGAAGCCGGCGTCGGACAGGGACTGGAGGATGCTGACGGTGGGGGCGGAGCCGTCGCCACTGCTGGCGGAGCCGGTGCCGCTGTAGACGGGGTTGGTGGACGCCCAGCCGAACACGTTCAGATCGGTGGTGCCAGACAGGGGCAACAGGCCGTCGTTCTTCACCAGCACCATGCCCTCATCGCCGGTCTCCTCGATGACGGCCAGGGAATTGCCCACCACGTCATCGGAGATCTCCGCCCTGGAGGCGTTGAGCACGCCAGACACGGTGGCGTACAGCGGACCGTAGCAAATGAGGTTGGCGCACAGCAGCACCACCAGCACCCACGCCAGTCCGGCTGTCCAGCGTACCACGTGGCGCGTGCCTTTTTTCACCAAAAACCGGGCGGCCGCCATTATAATGACCATCACCAGCAGCGCGGCCAGGATAGCGTAGATATAACTGCTGACGGAGCGGATATAGTTGCCCACATCTGCGGCACTTGCTCCCATCTTCACAAAAATGGGGGTGAGTAAGTCGATAATAAAGTCGATCATACGACAAGATCCCTCCTTTTAGGGGTATCATGATGAGGAAAACTCCGGCGGGGAGCGGAGAATGTTCCGCTCCCCGCCGGCTTAGGAGACGATGCTAGAGGTGGGCTCACTGGTTGGCATACTTGAAGTCGATGTTCCGGCACTCGGTAAGGGGCGCGGCGGAGTAGGTCTTGACGCGCTCGTCGTCGATCTTGCCGGACCAGTTCAGGCCGAAGGCAAAGTCGTACACGTTCCCGTCGGCGTCCACGTAGCACTCCAGGTCGCGTGGGGTATCCTCGCCGGTCTGGGCCTCCACGGCTTCCATGGAGGCCGGCATCTGGGCCACCAGCAGGCCGTTGGGCTCATACTCCCCGACGACGACCTTCAAGAACGCCTCGTCGGTCACGCCGCGGTTTTTGGAATCACTGTACCCCACCAGGATGGCGTCGGCCAGAGGCTCCACCTCGCTGAACACCATGGCGCCGCTGTTGGACATGCTCATCAGGACCACGATAGGCTTGTTCCCCGCAGCGGCCTTGGCCGTCTGGAGCATATCCAGGTGGCTCGCGGTGCTGGGCACGGCAGAGGTATTGCCCTTGTAGGAGCGGTTTTCCGTCGTGATCTTCGTCTGCTGGGTGTAACCGTCGTTGAAGGTCTCCTCAATGTCCTTGCCGGCGATGGAAGTCTCCTTCGCAGTGGCGGCGGTGTAGGGCATATACTGGATGGAGGGGGGGAGCCAGGTTTGGCTACCATCTTCGTTCTCGATCGCGGTGGACGCGGCGTGGGGAGCTTTCATCCCTACCAGCACGAAGTCGCAGGCGGCAACGTCGGCGGCAGCGGCCCGCTGGATATCATTCTCCGTATAAGTAGCATTCCCCTTGCCGTCCGCGGGGCCGGAGGGATCCTTCACCGTGTCGGTCACCACGTTGTAGTACCGCTCCGCCAACTCCAGGTCCACGGAGGGCACCCAGGAGGCAGGCGTGCTGCTCCATGCGCCGACCACAGCTTCGGTAAAGCGATAGGGGATATATACCGTCTGCTTCTCGCCGCCTTCGGACTGTTTGATGACTCCCCCGTTGTTTTTCACCATAACGATGGATCTCATCTGGGTCTCCAGACCGAAAGCGCGGCTTTCCTCCGTGCAGTTGACGGCGCGGACATGATCCGTGGAGTTATAAGGGTTCTCAAACAAGCCCAGGCGCATGGTGCCCAGGATGTTCTCATAGGCGCGGTCCTGCATCAGCTTCAGGGCGTCCTCCTCACCCAGATCTTCCTTCAAGATATCCCATGCCTCGATCATGTTGTCCAGCTTGTCATAGCCGCCCGCTTGGGTCAGGCCCAAGGCGATGGATCTGGCCAGCCGCTCGGGAGTCGAGTAATCCTCAACGCCCCAATTCGGGCCATTGTCGCCCCAAATGTTCCAGTCAGAGACGATGAGACCAGTCCAGCCCGAGCCGAACAGGGTGTTGAACTTCCACTCGGACCATGCGCCGCCCACCAGCTCACCCAGGGATCCATCCTTGGAGTAAGCCACAGAGTAGTTGGTCATGACGCCGGCGGCAGCCTTGGTGGAGCTGTTCTTCAGAGCGAAGGCGCCATCGTGGAACGCGATGAGGTGGGCCTCAAAGTTGTTGTTGGGGAACACGGCGACCCGGCCGGTCTCGTTGTGGTCGTCACGGCCGCCCTCGGAGGCGCCCGCGCCAGCATAGTGCTTCATAACGGTCAGCACAGAATCACTGCCCCAGCCCTCATCGGTAGTGCCGTTCCATGTGGACTGCATCCCGGATATATACGCTTCCACAATGTCACGGGTCAGGGCCGGATCCTCGGTATAGGCTTCATTGGCGCGGTCCATGACCGGAGAGGTCACCAGATCCACATCAGGGCCCAGCAGGAAGGATATGCCGGCGGCACGGTATTGTTTGGAGACCTCTTTGCCTGCCTCAAGGGCCACGTCGGGATCCATGGTGGCAGCCAGAGCCATACACTTTACGATGCCGGACTGATCTTGCGGGTCGATGGACACCATGGCCGGGATGCCGTAGTCCAGGCTCTCGCACAGCTCCTGGATCAGGTTGACCCAGATGGCATGGGCCACGTTGTCCTCAACGCTGGTGCCCAAGTTGCGGGTCACGCCGCCCCGGCCGCCGCCGGTGATGTAGGCGTAGCCGCCGTTGTCCTCGCTGGCGAATTTGGCCTTGTCGGTCGTGAAGGTACCCCAGCCGCCGTGGGTCAGATAGGGGGCGATCTGCTCGCCGCTCATCTGGGAGGCCAGGTCACGGGCCCGGGTCTCGTAGTCCAGCCGCCAGTCCTCATAGGGGTCCAGCGCGCCGTTGCGGTTCAGGTCTTTGAAGGCGAAGCCGCCGGACTGGAGCAGCTCCACGCCGGACTCCTTGGAGTAGCCCAGGGTGGCGCCGCCCTCGTTGACGATCTTCACCCAGCCGTCGGAATTAGTCTCCTCCTTCCACTTCACATCGCCGGAGCCCAGCTCCTCCAGCTCGGTGCTGACGACTTGACCGGAGGGCTCCGGCTCGTCGCTGCCCTGCGGCGGGTTCGACGGGTCGGATCCAGTGGGCTGGCACGCCGCCAGACTCAGGATCATGACCAGCGCCAATAGCGCGGCCGTCAGCTTTTTCATGTTCTTCATCCTCATGGTCTCCTTTCAGTTCTATCTCCCGGGAGCCCCTCAGGCTTCCCATCTACAGCGTCATTATACGACCGCTTTTCCCGCTTCAGGGAGTTTTTGCGCAAACTGTCATTATGCTGCGTGAATTGTCTTTCGTTTTGGGGGAATATGCTGTATACTGTATGTTGTGATGTTGTACCTACCTATCTCAAAAATTGAAAAAAGTCAACAGATCTCCCGAAATAATTATTAGGACAAAATGGCTTGCAAAAAAGAGGAGGATGCTTTGTGAGGCGCGTGATCGCGATCGTGGAGGACGACCCTGCCGAGGCGGAAATACTCAAGTCTCACTTTGCCCGGTATGCCGCTACCACCGGGGAGGAATTCGACATCAGGCGGTTCCCATGCGGCGACGCGTTTCTTGACGGCTACCAGCCCATCTATGATCTGGTGATGATGGACATCGATCTGCCGGGGATCAGCGGCATGGACACCGCCAAGCAGCTCCGTCTGGCGGACCGGTCGGTCACCCTGATCTTTGTCACGAATCTGGCCCGGTATGCCGCCAAGGGCTACGCGGTGGACGCTATGGATTTCCTGCTCAAGCCCGTCTCCTACCCTAATTTTGCCGTTACCCTCCAGCGGGCGCTGCTGCGCTGCCGCCATGGCCGCCACCCGGACCTGCTCATCAGCATCCCCGACGGGGTGTACCGCATATCTACGGATCGGGTGAAGTACGTCGAGGTGATCGACCATACGCTGGTCTACCACACCACCGAGGGGGCGATCCAGTCCTCCGGCAATCTGAGGGACCTCGAGGGCAAGCTGCCCGCCGGGCAATTCATCCGCTGCAACCGGTGCTATCTGGTGAACCTCGCCTTTGTCCGCGCGGTGCGCGGCTACCGGCTGGTGCTGGACGTGGACGAGCTCCAGATCAGCCGCCCCAAGCGCGCCGCCGTGCTGGAGGCCTTGAACGACTATCTGGGAGGGGGGATCTGACGTGGCTGTGGCATTCCGTATGACGATGCTCAACTCACTCCGATTCTATATCACCCTGTTCGGTTCCACCCTGGTCTTTCTCTGGCGCCAGAAGCGCCGCCGCTGGTGCCCTGTGTCCATGGCCACCATCTTTGCCTCGGGAGTGGTGGGGATGACGGTGATCAATTATTCCTTGCCCAACAGCAACATAAAGAACCTTTTGGTATTCGGCGGCGCCCTGCTGGTGATGATCGCCGGCCTGATAGCCTGCTTCGAGGTCTCGGTGGAGGACGCCGTATTCTGCGCGGTGGCGGGGTACAGCGTGCAGTTCATCATCTCCCTGTGTGGAGAGATCATTTTTCGCCTGTTCTCCCTTTCCCTGGAGGAATACTTTCTCTGCCAGACGCTGATCACCGCTGCGGCGATGCCGGTGGTCTATCTCCTGCTGGGCCGCCGCCTGCAGAGAGGACAGAATATGGATCTGGACCGGCGCTCCCTGCTGCCTCTGGTGGTGGGGGCGGTGCTGGCAGAAGTAGTGCTGTGCTACAATATGCGTATGCGGTGGATGACTCATGCCGGCCAGTCCTTTATGCAGTCCTACATGATGTATGACGCCATCCTCCTGATCTTGTGCAGCGTGTTCATTCTCATCTCCCAGTTCGCCCTGCTGGTACAGCGCAATCTGGAGGACGAGCTGAAAATCATCAACCAGCTCCGGTGGAAGGATCAGGATCAGTATCAGATCGCCAGCGAGACCATCGATCAGATCAATCAGAAGTGTCACGATATGCGCCACCAGATCCGCACCGTCGGCCGCAGCGTCCGGGTGACCCCCGAAGCCCTGGCTGAGATGGAGCAGGCCATCGACATCTACGACTCTATGGTACGCACCGGCTGCCGGGCGCTGGATATCATCCTCACCGAGAAAAGCCTCTATTGCCAGAAAAACAACATCGCCATCCACTGCATCGCCGATGGCCAAAAGCTGAGCTTCCTCCAGGACGTGGACATCTACTCCCTATTCGGCAATCTGCTGGACAACGCCATCCACGCGGTCCAAGTCTTAGAGGAGGAGCAGCGGATGATCAGCCTCACGATCAAACCTCACGGGGAACTATTGTCCGTCAATTCCTGCAATCGATATATGGGGGAGATCGTCATGCGCAACGGCGTCCCCGTCACCAACGGCGACCCCCGCCACCACGGCTTTGGCACCAAAAGCATCGTGGCGATCGTTCACAAATACGGCGGCACGATATCCTTCCAGGCCAAGGACGGTGTGTTCAACCTGAACATGCTCTTTTCACTCAGCGACATCGAGCGGAACGCCAGGACTTCTTGAGCAAGCAGGGCAGATCTGCCCGCAAAACGAGCGGCGGCAAGCGGAATATCGTCCAGCTCACCGCTGCCAGGAAAGTCTTACGTCCGGTCCAGATCCTCCCGCATCGCTTCGATAAGCCGCACCCGCTTCTCCTCTGAGCTCACTTCCCTCAATGGAGCGAACGCAAAACAGGTTGAGGCCCCGCCAGCCAAATGACTGCCGGGGCCTCACGAAAGTGGATGCAAGAGAGATCAGAGTCGATACATCGGGCAAGCGTTTTCAGCCAGCACTGTTTTCCGCAGCAGATCTCGCTTTCTTTTTTTGCCTAAAAGGGTGGGTCAGGAAAGCCTGTTCATCCGTTCTGCCGCCCCGCAGCTTTCTTCGCCTGTTTGCGTTCCAGCTTGGCCAGCTTCCTTTTGCTGGGCTTGAAGCCCCGGAAGATCACGTAGGCGAACCACGCCGCCAGCAGACCGAACACCACGTCCACCGCCAGCAGGACCTTTTCGGTCAGCCGCATCCCGTCCTTGAACACGCTGCCGGGCATGGCCCCGTTCATGGCGTTGGTGTTGGCGATGGTGTACAGCGTGCGGTGCATCGCCTCCCGGGCGTAGTGGTAGTGAGCGGGGTCCTGCGCGTCGAAGTCGAATCGGGCGCTCTCCTTGGCGTAGGTCAGCTTCACGTCCGCCCCGGCCTCGATCATCTGATAGCCGTCCATGAACACGCCGGTATTGGCGTTGTCCGTCATGATGATGCCGTTGAACGCCCACTCGTCGCGCAGCAGACCGTTGATCAGGTAATAGTCGCCGCCGGTCCAGGTGGCGCCCACCCGGTTGAAGGCGGTCATCACGCCCATGCTGGCCCGGAAGGGACGCGTGGCGTTGCGCCAGCCGCCGTTGCCGTCGCTCTCCACATAGTTCAGTTCCACGTCCCCCGCCTTCATGCACATCTCGAAGGGCTTCAGGTAGATCTCCCGGGCAGACTGCTCGTTGAGCCAGGTGGCCACGCTGAACTGGCCCGGGCGGTCGCCCCGGTGGTTCTCCTGGTCGTTGAAGGCGAAGTGCTTGATGTAGGCGTACAGTCCCTTGGACGCCGCGCCATAGGTGGCATTGGAGCCCACGGCTCCGGACAGGAACGCATCCTCAGAGTAGTATTCGCCGTTGCGCCCGGAGAAGGGGGTCCGGTGGATGTTCATGGAGGGGGCATACCAGCCGTTGCAGCCGCCCAGCAGGGCCTCGTTGCCGATCATGGTGCCGAACTCCCGGGCCAGGTCCTGGTCCCAGGTCTGGGCCAGGGTCATGGCGTTGGGGAACATCTTGCCTGTTCCGCCGTAGATGAGGCCCGCGGCGGTGTCCGCGTCGATGGTGAAGGGCTTGTTCACGCTGTCGATGTACTCGATGCCGTAGCCGGACAGGCCGATGGTCTCATAATAGTCCTTTTCCGTGAGCTGGTCCAGCAGCTTCTCCCACAGGGGATCGTCGAAATCCAGGCCGCGCATCTCGATGAGGGTCAGGCCGTTCTTCGCGCCGTACACCGGGGTGTCGGTGAAGGAGGCGGGATCCACCGGGGAGTTGGACTCGAAGGAGTCCAACTGGGCGATGAGCGCCGCGCTGGCGGTCTTTTTCCAGGTGTAGGCCACCCCGTCGGCCCCGTTGATCTCACCGCCCCAGGTGCTGACGATGTCGCTGGGCTCGCCGTCGTGGACGGGGAAGGTGCCTGTCCAGTCGTTCCGGGTCAGGTAGGCGACGTCGCCCCGGGCGTGATCGAAGAGGTTGGTCACCGGCGCGCCGGAGTAGGAGTCCACAGCGTAGGTATCCGAATCCAGGGCGGAGACGGTATAGGTCTCCACGAAAGCGGCGTCACCGTCCTCCGTCATGCCGTCGGCGGTGGTGAAGCCCTTGGCGGCCAGCACGTTGTTGACTGCGGCGTGGGCGTTGGCGGCCGCGGTGACGTAGTAGTCCCCCGCGTCCAGGATATAGGTCTTGGCGTTGGCAGAGTCGTAGGCTTTGAGCTGCTCCTTCTCGAAGGTGACGCTCACCGTCTCGGACGCGCCGGGAGCCAGCTCGCCGGTCTTGGCGTAGCCCACCAGCATGACGGCGGGCTTCTCCACCCCGTGCTGCTTGTCGTAGTCGGTGTAGGGGCTCTGGACATAGACCTCCACCACGTCCCTGCCCGCCATGCTGCCCGTGTTCTCCACATCCACTGTGACGGTGCAGGTGTCCCCGGACCAGCCCGTCTCGAAGCCGGACCAGTCGAAGGTGGTGTAGGAAAGGCCATGGCCGAAGGGATAAACGACCTCGGAGGTGTAATCGAAGTCCCCGGCGTTCCCCGTGCCCATCACCACGTCCTCATACCGGGTCTCGTAGTATTTGTACCCCACGTAGATGCCCTCGGCGTAGGATACATAGTTGTACTTGGTGGGCTGACCGCTCTCATCGAAGTACAGATAGTCGCCGAAGTTCTGGGCGGCAGGGCTCTTGAGCGCGTCGGCGGCGAAGGTGTCCACCGTCCGCCCGGAGGGATCGATGGTCCCGGTGAGGATGCCGGGCAGGGCCTGGAGGCCGTCGGGCGCGCCGAGGACCGCCTTGATGCTGGGGTAGTCCTTGAGCCAGTCCAGCTCCAGCGCGGCGTTGGAGTTGAGCACCAGCACCACGGTGTCGAAATTCTCGTCCAGGTATTGGAGGATCTCCCGCTCGGCGGAGTCGGGCTCCAGATAGGTGCGGGCCTTGTCCTCAGCGGACTGAGCGTGTCCATACATGCTGCGGGGCATGTCACGCCCTTCCCCCGCCACCCGCTTGAGGAAGTACACGGGCACCGTGCCGTCCAGGCTGTCCAGCACGCCGTCCGCGCCCTGCATCACGGACAGGGGGCACTCGTTGATGCGGAAGTCCTCCGCGTCGCCGAAGCTGATGGAACCGGAAGCCAGGCCGTAGCCCTTGCCGCCGCCGTTGGCGTAGAAGTCCCAAAGGGTCTCGTTCAACCCCACACCGGCGTTCTGGAACAGGGTCTTCATATCCACACCGCCGCCCAGCATACCGCCGCCTGCTTTCACGGTGGTGGAGTTGACGCTCACCAGGCTGAACACGGTGTCCTTCGCCATGGGCAAAGTATTGCCCTGGTTCTCCAGCAGCACCACGCCCCCGGCGGCGATGCGCCCGGCCAGATCGTCCTCCGCCGCGCCGATGGTGTCCCGGGTGTAGTCCGGCTTGTTATATTGCAGATCCAGCCCATCTGTTTTCGCCTTGGAGTTGTCCACCCTGCGGTCAAAGCCGTTCAGGATGCTGTTGCCCATCCGGTCAAAGGACGGCACCAGGGTGTTCACTCCCACGATGCCCGCCAGCAGCACCGCGATGAGCACACCGCACACCGCCGTGCGCAGGACCAGACGCACCATCTGGCCGGTGGAACGCTTCTTCTTTTCCATGTCATGTCCTCCTCCATTTTTTCGCCGCCATCCTATGCGGCTCGCTGTTCCCGAATATAACACAGCCGCCCCCTTCTAGGGGCGGCTGTGCCGCGCTCTGTCACTTTTCTGCCGTGAGCTGCTGTTCGCACAAGGGGAAGGACAGCCGCAGTACGAACAGGCCGCCCTCCGTCTCCAGGGTCAACAGGCCGTGGTACTTCTCCCCCACGTCCCGGATGCTCTTCAGGCCGAAGCCGTGGTCCTGCTTGTCCTCCTTCCGGGTGAGAGGCAGACCGTCCCGCAGCTCCAGCGTCCCCGGATAGGGGTTCTCGATCTGGAAGAACACCAGCCCCGCCTTCTCCTGCACCCGCAAACGGATGGACCGCTCCTCCGGCGGCAGCAGCTCCGTCGCCTCGATGGCGTTGTCCAGGGCGTTGCCCACCAGCGTGTACAGGTCCACCGGATCCAGGAAGGCCAACTGTTCCCCGTCCGCCATGCAGGACAGGGCGATCTCCCTCTGGGCGCAGATCAGGCTCTTTTCGGTGAGCACCGTATCCAATATCTCATTGCCTGTCTCCAGCATGGCGTCGTAGATCATGACGGCGGATTGGAGGGAATCGATGACCTCCTCCCGGCGATCCGGGTCGTGGATGTGTTTGAGGGCCGCCACCTGATGCTTCAAGTCGTGGCACTTGCGGTTGATGATATCGATGTTTTCCCGGGACATCTCGTACTGGGCCTTGTGGACCGACCACATCTGCCGCTGGAGGGCCAGCTCAGAACGGGACTTGATGTCTTTTTGCTGCTTGAGCTGGCCGTACAGCACCGCGCAGCAGCAGAACAGGGCGTACACCGCGTGGGCCAGCTCGAACCCATACGCACTGGCGGCGATGCTCATGCCCATCACCACCGCCAGCGTCGCGAGCGTCAGGACCAGCGAATCCTGGGCGGTGGCCATCAGCCTGCCGTCTTCTATCATGTTCCGTGCGAACAGGGCGTACACCGCGGCATAAACAACGATGTGGATCAGATAATAACCAATGCTCCCCGTCCTCAGCGCCTCTTCCGGCAGGACCTGCCCGTATAGGATCCGGACGCAGTAGGCCATATGCTCCATCAGGTAAGCGCACGCCCCACAGTAGAGGGCCTCCCGAAAGCGCACCGCATGGACCCGCCATACCAACACCACACAGGTCAGGAAAAGGACGCCGCACCAGAACATGGTGATGTAGGAGACGTCCCCCAGGCCGAAGACAGGGCTCAGGTAAACAAGCACGGTATACAGCGACATCAGCAGCGTGCACGTCCCAAGGCTCAGGACCAGGCCCACAGCCATCCGCAGCCAGAAGTAGCCGCGCCGCTTCAGCGGCCGGCTGAACAGCACCGCGGCCGATATCATCTCCAGCGGGAAATAGAACGAACCGACTATCTGACCGGCCGTCAGCGTGACCCCTCCGATACTCATAGCTCCGCCCCCAGGCAGTCGGACAGCTCCCGCAGGAACTGCTTTTTCCTTGGCCTGCTGATGGGCAGCAGATGCTCCCCGATGCGCACCGCGTCCCGTTCCACCCCGGTGACCCGGCGCAGGTTCACCAGATAGCAGCGGTTGCAGCGGGAAAAGCCCTGGCCCTCCACCATCCGCTCCATCTCCTGGAGGGTACAGCGCATGAGATAGTTCTGCTTCGTGGTGATCACGCTGAGGTCGTGATCCACGACCTCAGCGTAGAGGATATCCTCTACGGGCACCCGGATCTTCTGTTCAGCCAGGGGCAGCACCACGAAAGCCCCCTGCCTCCGGGCGAGCCGGGCCGTGAGCTTGTCCATCCGCGCCCGAAAGCGGTCGTATCCCAGGGGCTTTAGGATGAAATCGCTGGCGTCCACCTCATAGCCATGGATGGCATACCGGGCCAGGTTGGTGATGAACACCAGCGTCACGTCCGGATCCTGGCGGCGGACGCGGCGGGCGGTCTCCATCCCGTCCAGTCCGGCCATCTGGATGTCCAGAAAGAGGATGTCCCACACCGGGGCGTACCGTTCCGCCAGCTCCATGCCGTCGGGGAACCAAGCCACGTCCACCTCCAAGCCGTGTTCCCCGGCATAACGCCGGATGAATCCCTCGAGCCTTTGGGCGCAGTCCGCCTCATCCTCAGCGATGGCGATACGGAGCATGATCACATCTCCTTCATACGATATCGTTATGTGCTGTCTTGTCCGATATCCATCTCATCGAAATACCTTTTACTTTTCTCTGTTTCCACATTTCTCCCACAGGCTTTGGCCCCCTTCTGATCCTCCCGCCGGAAGTAGAGGGCCTGCTCCAGCCTCCGCAGTCCGAAAGAGGCAGAACTCCTTGCGGCTATTGTATCATGGAGCTGTCCCAAAGGGAAGGGCCATGGGATCAGTTTCGGCAATTGTAACTTTACCGTTAGTATCGGTGAACGAGAAGCTCCAGTCCTTCCAAGTCCAGGTGCCAGTCTCCTCTATGCAGCGTGTAGCAGGTACGCCTTGGGAAATACCTGTTATGTTGGGTGGCCTCCATGGTATTCAGATGTGCGCTTTGAGTGGAAAAAAGAAGTGCTGGAAGCGTATCTCGGCGCATCGAAAGGAACGGTATCGCCCAAGAGGGAGGCAACCGCCCCCAAAGCCGCCAAGGGCACCACAAAGAAAAAATCTCATGAAATGGAGCTGCAACAGCACTATCTCTTTATAGTTTCCCGCAACTTTTTACAAGGTCGCGCAGAATTTGAGCGCCATCGGCCGTTTTATCTCGTGATCCCAAGCGGATAAAAATGAGCCGCAGACCAGCAAGAATATAGTATTCCTGCTGGTTTTCGGCCCATTTTTCACAACTTGCATGGAGTCATCCTTGCTCTGCTTTTCTACGTCATGCGCCCACGGCCCGTCCAATTAGCGCGCCGATCAGCGCCGCGATCTGCTCCGGCGGCAGGGCGCAGCCGTTGCGCACCCAACGGTGGATCACCCCCGTGCCCCCCATGTAGAGGTATTGCAGAACATACTCCCGCTCCTCCGGGGCGCAGGGCAGAGCCAGCTCCGGCGCGAGGCCGAAATATCCCTCGATGATCTGCCGCTGCACCGGTTGGTTGGCGTTGAGGTACTCGTCCCGGTAGACCAGCAGCCGGAACAGCTCCCGGTTATCACGGATGTAAGACAGCATGGGCATGGTATCCACGCCGCCTCCCTGGTTGATGGCCCGGATGTGCTCCAGCAGCGCCTGGGCCAGCTCGGCCCCCATCTCCTGGTACAGCGCCGGCACATCGTTGTAGTAGGCGTAAAAAGTAGAGCGGTTCAGCTCCGCCACCTCGCATAGCTCCTTCACCGTGATGTGCTCCACCGGCTTGTCCCGTAGCAGCTCCAGCAGGCCCTCCCGCAGCAGCCGCTTGGTGAGACGGGTGCGCTGGTTCTCCTGCCTTTGTGCATTTTGTGGGATCTCGGAAAAATGACGCAAATCCAACACTTCCTCTCGTTTTGTCGTTTTCCTATCGTTTGACACGTTGATTGATGGTTGAAAACCAACACTGTGTTTATTACAATACTCCTTGCCAGATAAATGTGTCAAGCAGAAAATTCCAACACGAGGAGAGGATCTGAATGGCGAAAGAAAAATCCGCACAGGGCAGCGGGAGGCTACCTATGGTGATCGTCAGCGCCCTGCTGGCGATCGCGCTGATCGTCAACGTGGTGTGCATCCAGATGTTCGCCGCCATCAACACCTTCATGGCGGCAAACCTGAACAGCCGCCTACCCGGAGCCCACGGCTCCGTCACGGCGGAGCAGCTCACCCCGGAACAGGCCAAGGAAGCGTCGCTGGCCATGGCCCAGGAGCTGGCCGCCGAGGGCATCGTCCTGCTGGAAAACAGGGACAGCGCCCTGCCCCTGGAGGGCGGCGCCAAGGTGAATCTGTTCGGCTACGCCACCGTGTCCCCCCTCTACGGCGGCACGGGCAGCGGCGCCAGCGACACCTCCGCCAACGTGGATCTGGTGCAGGGCCTCACCAACGCCGGGCTGGTGGTCAACCAGGAGCTGGTGGACTTCTACCAAAACTCCGGCGTGAAGCGGGAGAGCCAGGGGGGCTTCACCGGCTCCGACTTCACCCCCGCCGAGGTGCCCGCCGGCAAATACGGTGACGCCCTGCTGGCAAACGCCAAGGCGTTCTCCGACACGGCGGTGGTGATGTTCTCCCGCATCGGCGGCGAGGGCGGCGACCTGCCCATGGACATGGAGGCGGCGGGTTACAGCCAGGCCGGGGGGAACCGCAGCTATCTGGAGCTCACCAAGGACGAGGAGGACTTGTTGGAACTGGTGAAGGCCCAGGACTTCGGAAAGGTCATCGTGCTCATCAACTCCTCCCACGCCATGGAACTGGGCTTCCTGGAGGACGGCGTGGACGCCGCGCTGTGGATTGGCGGCCCCGGCAGCCGGGGCATGGACGCGGTGGGCCAGGTGCTGGCCGGGACGGTGAACCCCTCCGGGCGGCTCCCCGACACCTACGCCTATGACCACACCACCGCCCCCGCCTACTGGAACGCGGGCGACTTTACTTACAGTAATTTAGATAAGCGAAATTACGTAGAGTACGTGGAAGGCATCTACGTGGGCTACCGTTTCTATGAGACCCGCTTCATCGACAACGCCACGGGGGCGTGCGACAAGGCGACCTATGAAAAGACCGTCCAATACCCCTTCGGCTACGGCCTGAGTTATACCAGCTTTGAGCAGTCCATCGAGGACTTCTCCGTGGACAAGGGGACCGTCACCATGAAGGTGAAGGTGTCCAACACCGGGGACGCGGCGGGCAAGGACGTGGCCCAGGTGTACTTCACCGCCCCCTATACCGTGGGCGGCATCGAGAAGGCCCACGTGGTGCTGGCCGCCTTCGGCAAGACCGGGCTGCTCCAGCCGGGGGAGAGCGAGACCCTCACCCTCACCTTCGCCGTGGACGACATGGCCTCCTATGACGAGAAGGGGGCGGGGTGCTACGTGCTGGAGGCGGGCACCTATCAGATCAAGCTGATGTCCAACGCCCATGAGGTCATCGACAGCCGGGAGTATGTGGTGGATGAAACCGTCACCTACGGCGAGGGGAACCCCCGCAGCGGCGATCTCACCGCCGCCGTCAACCGCTTCGAGGACGTGTCCAACGGTCAGATCACCCAATACGTCTCCCGGGCCGACTGGGAGGGCACCACCCCCAAGGCCCGGGAGGACGGCAAGGCGGCCTCCGATCCCACCGTGGCCACCCTCACCGCCAGCCCGGTCTATGACAGCGATTCCAACGCGCCCGCCATCACCTTTGCCAGCAACGGCCTCACCCTGGAGGACATGGCGGGGCTGGACTACGACGATCCCAAGTGGGAAAAGCTGCTGGAACAGCTCAGCGTGGAGGACATGACCAAGATGATCTCCAACGGCGGCTGGTCCACCCCGGAGGTGGCCAGCGTGGGCAAGCCCGCCACCAACGACCTAGACGGCCCCGCGGGCATCAACAGCCTGGTCAGCGATCTGAAGGGGGTGGCCTACCCCAGTGAGGCGCTGATCGGCGCGTCCTGGAACCAGGAGCTGCTGGAGCGCTTCGGCCACGCCTTCGGCGCGGAGGCCACCGCCAACCATGTGGTGGGCCTGTACGCCCCCGCCGTGAACATCCACCGCACCCCCTATTCCGGGCGGAACTTTGAGTACTACTCCGAGGACGCCCTGCTGTCCGGCAAGCTGGGTGCGGCCATGGTCCGGGGCTATGCCAGCCAGGGCGTGTACGCCTATGTGAAGCACTTCGCCCTCAACGACCAGGAGAGCAACCGCCTGTCCATCTCCGTGTGGTCCAACGAGCAAGCCATGCGGGAGCTGTACCTGAAAGCCTTCGAGGTGGTGGTGAAGGAGGGCAAGACCACCGCCATGATGAGCAGCTACAGCTACCTGGGCGATACCTGGGCGGGGGCCAGCCGGGCCCTGCTCACGGAGGTCCTGCGGGACGAATGGGGCTTCCAGGGCATGGTGGTCACCGACTCCGCCATGGGCAATACCAGTTGGATGGACATCAACCTGGCTCTGCGGGCGGGGGGCGACATGATGCTGTGCCTCATGGGCGTGAACCTGGACAGCAGCACCAACACCGCCCAGCAGGAGATGCGCCGGGCCTGCCACAACATCCTCTACACCCAGGCCAACAGCGCCGCCGTGGCCGCCGCCGCGGACACCTCTCCCTACTGGCTGGTGCTGCTGGTGGCGCTGGACACCGCTGTGATCTCCGCCGCCCTGTTCGTGTTCCTGGGGCGGACCAAGCTCAAGGAAAAGCTGAACATCGGCGTGAAGATTGGTATCGTCGTGGCACTCGCCGCTGTGCTGGCGCTCATCTTCTGGGTCTGCTTCTTCCGCTCCGGCGGGGTGGCCGCGGCTGATCCAAACGCCTCCCAGGACGTGCCCACCCAATCTGAGGCACCCACGCCCTCCGAGACGCCCACCCAGACCGGGGACGTGTTCCTCCAGATGGACGGCGCGGGGATTGACGGTAACGACTGGCTGAAATGCCACGCCATCCTGCGCAACGATGGCACATTCACCATCACAGTGGATTACAACGCTGAAAACGCCGGAATCGAGACAGACAGCGGCGCCTGGGCGGAGAACGAGGACGGCTCCCTGGCCCTCACCGGCACGCGGGACTTCACCGTCACCTTGGTCGACGGCGTGTATACCATGGAGGTGTTGAACGACGAAACCAGCATCACCTGCCTGCTCACCGGGACTCCTGGCAACGCAGCCCAGCCCGGCGGCGATGTGTTCGCCCAGTTGGATGGTACTGGCGTGGGTGAGGAGAACGCCTGGCTAGCCGCCCATGTGACTCTGCGCGAGGACGGCACCTTCATTGTGACCGTGGACTATAACGCGGAAAACGCCGGGATCGAAACGGACAGCGGCTCCTGGACGGAGAACGAGGACGGCTCCCTGGCCCTCACCGGGACACGGGACTTCACCGTTACCCTGACGGACGGGGTATACACTATGGAGTTTGTCAACGCTGAAACTAGTATCCCCTGCCTTGTCACCGGGACGGCCAATGCGGGCCCGGTCAAGCCTGACGGTGTGTTTGCCCATCTGGACGGCGCGGGCGTGGGGGCGGAAAACGAATGGCTGAAATGCCACGTCACCCTGCGGACGGACGGCACCTTCACCGTGACCGTGGACTACAACGAGGAAAACGCCGGGATCGAGACGGACAGCGGCTCCTGGACGGAGAACGAGGACGGCTCTTTGGCCCTCACCGGGACGCGGGATTTCACCGTCACCCTGGCGGACGGCACGTATACCATGAAGGTCACCAACGCCGAGACCGGGATCGTGTGCGAGTTGAGCGGGAACACCTGACGGTTGGCAAACTGCTTTCTATTGATAGAACGGTCGATGCTACATTCATCCCCCAAAGTTTTACCAGCCACGAATCCATCTTGTTCATACCGTCCGTCAACAGTGGGAGCGGCGGTGTCAGGCTGACACCGCCGCCCCCACCCTTGCCTCTTGTCGGTTCTGTTCGTCGTTTCTACTCCCGCAGAATCCCCTCACAGACCCCCTCTGTAGCAGCGATCCATCTATAGGCAATTCGTTCACCAATTCAGCGCATTCCACGACGTTCCACGGTTCTACACAACGCTGCTACACCCGGCACCCATAGTCTCTATGAGATTTTTCAAAGCTCATGGTTTTGCGGTTCCACGATGCTAAAATGACCGTCTGACGCCTCTCCCAGTTCCGTGATCCGAATGGTCGTAACGCCCTGTTCACTCCACCTCCCCACCACTGAAAAGGCCATATGCTCCATGTTGTCGTCCTCAAAAAAATGCCCTTCAAGTTATTGATTACCACCATCGGCGTGTCCGCCGTGGCCGCCCCCAGCGCCCTCCTGTGGGCCTGGGGCGGCCCTCTGGAGGCCGGGGCAGTCCAGGATGATATGATTCGGGCCGGGATTGTCAATTCTATTGGCGAGCCCCCTGTGCTGGCCCACGTTGAGAAAGCCCACGACCTCAAGATTTACACCTTCCAGGCTTGCGGTATCCCCTTGAAGGATTGGATGGACAGCGCCGACGCGCTCCAGACCGTCCTCAACCGCTCCATTGGTGAAATCCGTTACGGTGCAGACCACCAGCACATTCAAATCGTCACCGCGCCGCCTACCACGATTCTGCCCAATTACATCACCTATCACAACCGCCTCTTGCCCTGTGAACAGACGGTGCTTCTCCTGGGCCGTTCCGTCCTGGGGGCCGTCACCATCGACCTTCGGACTATCCCGCACCTGATTATTGGCGGCTCGACGAACTCGGGCAAGACCACCATTTTGAAGGTGCTGCTGCTCCAATGCGTTCAGCATGGCATGGCGGTATATGTAGCCGACTTCAAAGGAGCCGTGGACTTCGGCGCGTGGTGGGCCGACCATTGCGACGTGACCGACAGCCTGGACGGCCTGGTACAGACGCTGGAGAAATTCTGCGCCGAGCTGGAACGGCGCAAGAAGCTGTTCCGGGCCGCTGGCTGCTCCAACATCGAACAGTACAACGCTCAGACCGCCCAACACCTGCACCGTATGGTGTTCGCCACCGACGAGGCCGCCTTTGTCTTTGACAAGTCCGGCAAAACCAAGGAGGAAAAGGAGCTCATTGACAAGATCGCGGCCAAGCTCTCCATCATCACCGCCCAGGGCCGCGCCTTCGGCCTCCATACCTTCCTGTCCACCCAGCGCCCGGACGCGCAAGTGTTCCCCCCGTTTGTGCGCTCCAATATTGACACCCGCATTTGCGGCAGGGCCGATAAGGTACTCAGTGAGATTATTTTGGGCAGCACTATCGCCGACGAGCTGATACCCAAAACCTCCCAGGGCCGTTTTGTGCTCAATGACGGCTGCGGAAGCAATGTCACTGTGTTCCAGTCCTATTGTCTGCCCGACCTCACGCCGTGACAGGAGGGCTATCTATGGACTACACCGATTTCAGCCAAGTGCCCATCATTCTGAACGTCACCCAACTGGCAGAGGTGCT
This sequence comes from uncultured bacterium, assembly GCA_947643715.1. GTDB lineage: Bacteria > Bacillota > Clostridia > Oscillospirales > Oscillospiraceae > Enterenecus. The sequence goes on along the minus strand of CANRXB010000031.1, from coordinate 1,798 downwards.
GCACATCAGCAAAAACACCGCCTACGACCTGATACACAGCAATCGTATTGAGGCGGTGGAGGTAGGCCACCAGTACCGGGTGTCTAAGGAGGCCGTCTTGAAATTCCTGGGCGTTTCCGCCGCGTAATTGAAAAAATGAATTGACGAACCGCCGTGCCCGGTATACTATGGGTTTAGTGTATCGGACGCGGCATTTTTGGAAGGAGGATTTATCAATGCCGCGTAAAAAGAAAACAGACGGCAAGGCCGCCAACGGCATGGGCAACATACGCCAAAAGACCGTGACCCGCAACGGAAAGGAATACCCCTACTGGGAGGGCCGCTATACCGTGGGCTTTGACCCCGGCAGCGGGAAGCAGATTCAACGTTCCGTCACAGGCAAAACCCAAAAGGAGGCCGCGCAAAAGCTGAAAGCGGCTCTCGCCGCCCTGGACACCGGCACCTACACCGCCCCCTGCAAAATGACCGTGGGTTCCTGGATGGACATATGGGACACCGATTACCTGGGCGGGGTAAAGCCCTATACCGTTGCGGACTACACCGCCAACATCAAGAACCACATCAAGCCCGCCCTGGGCGCTGTGAAGCTGGAAGCTCTGAACACCCACACCATCCAGGGGTTTTATAACAATCTTGTAAAGCCACCCGAGGAGGGCGGCAAGGGCCTCTCCCCCAAGACGCTGCGGAATATCCACAGCGTACTCCACAGGGCGCTCCAACAGGCTGTTTCCATCGGTTATATCCGCTCCAACCCCACCGACGCTTGCATACTGCCCCGTATGGAGAAGCCAGAAATCAAGCCCCTGGACGAGAAGCAAATGAAAGCGTTTCTCGCCGCCATCAAGGGCCACCCCCTGGAAACCTTCTTCACCTTCACCATGTTCACAGGTCTGCGCAAGGGGGAAGTCCTGGGGTTGCGCTGGGACTGCGTGGACTTCAAGCGGGGCACCATCCTGGTTGACAAGCAGCTCCAGCGGGAAAAGAAAAAGGGCGGCACTTACGTTTTCGTCCCGCTCAAAAACGACAAGAGCAGAACCATCACCCCCGCCGCCTGGGTCATGCAGCTCTTGAAGCACCACAGGGCGGTGCAAGCAGAACAGCGGTTGAAGCTGGGCCCCATGTGGGAGGACAGCGGGCTTGTGTTCACCACCGAGACGGGGCGGCACCTGGACATTCACACCATCCAGCGGGCGTTCAAGCCCATTGTGGCCTCTATCGGCTGCCCGAAAACCCACTTCCATGATTTGCGGCACTCCTACGCCGTGACCTCCATCCTCTCCGGGGACGATATTAAAACGGTGCAAGCCAACCTGGGCCACGCCACCGCCGCCTTTACCCTGGACGTGTACGGGCACGTCACCGACCAAATGAAACAGGAGAGCGCCCGCCGCATGGATAGCTACATCAAGAACGTTTTAGGCCAGTAAGGGAAAACGTAAGGGAAAAAAGTATAGCAAAAACCCCTTGAGCCGTTGCGGCGCAAGGGGTTTCAGTGGAGCTGCTATCCAGATTTGAACTGGAGACCTCATCCTTACCAAGGATGCGCTCTACCGACTGAGCTATAGCAGCGAACTGCCTTATGTTCATTTGCAAAGTACATCGACTTCCGCAAACTATAACCAAAATGGCGACGCGGATGGGACTTGAACCCACGACCTCCGGCGTGACAGGCCGGCGTTCTAACCAACTGAACTACCGCGCCATTTTAGAATCTATACAAACAGCTCAACACTGTAATTTTCATGGCAGGGGCAGAAGGATTCGAACCCTCGGCACTCGGTTTTGGAGACCGATGCTC